>CAUTOT010000001.1:0-44836 GCA_963539765.1 uncultured Atopobium sp.
CGCAGCAACGCTCAAACGAGATATTCTCGTCATGATCGCCAAGCTCAGCCTTAGTGGAAGGGGTAAAGATTGGCTCAGGAAGCTTTGAAGCCTCGGTCAAACCGTCAGGCAGCTTAATGCCGCAGACGGTGCCGTCCTGATCGTAAGTCTTCTTGCCAGAACCAGTAAGGTAACCACGGACAATGCACTCGATTGGCACAGTCTGTGCCTTCTTGACCAGCATAGCGCGGCCAGCAAGGTACTCAGCGTAATCTGCAAACTGCTCAGGAGTCTGATCTGGCAGAACAGAAATCATGTGGTTAGGCAGAAGATCCTTAAAGCGATTGAACCAAAATGCGCTAATACGCGTCAGAATTTCTCCCTTAAAAGGAATCTCGTCGGGGAGGATAAAGTCAAAAGCACTAATGCGATCGCTCGCAACCATCAAAAGTTTGTCGCCACAATCGTAGATATCGCGAACCTTACCGTGCGAATCGGGACGAAGCTCAGCTCCAGCCACAATGACCTCACTTCTGCGCAAAGCGCGTTGTATTGCAGGACTTTTGATTGTACGGCAAAATGCCCAAAAATCGGCCTACAACAACGTTTCTGTAACAGAGATATTATTTTGAGCGAGCAACGGAAGATGCAGCGAGAAGGTAGTGCCCTTTCCAAGCTCGGATTCAACCGAGATAGTGCCGTTGTGACGGTCCATAATCTCTTTTGTGATTGCCAAACCTACACCTAAACCGCCTGATGCGCGCTCACGGCTTTCTTCTGCGCGCCAGAATCGCGAGAAGGTCTGTGGAATGTCCTCAGGAGCAATTCCCATGCCGTCATCAGTCACGGAAATAACCGCGTCGGTATCGTCAATTGAAACGGTTATGACAACATGGCCACCATCATCGGTGTAGCGGATGGCGTTACTCAGCAAATTAGTCAGAGCTTCTCGGATCAAGTCCGAGTCAATATCGACAAAACAGTTGCCCTCGGGCGTCATATCCACAAAGGTCAGCGTGCGATTATTCTCCTTGAAAAGCGTCTCTTGCACAGCAACAATACTTGCCACCATTGCCACCACGTTAACGCTTTCTGGGTTGAACTTTGTCTTTCCGTTCTCAAGCCTTGAAAGGTGGAGCATGGCATCTACCAGGCGAGAAAGACGTCTACTCTCAGACACAATGTTTTCCAGGCGCTCTTCATCTGCAGGCAAGATGCCATCTTGAATTGCTTCGACGGTAGCCATAATTGCCATGAGTGGAGTTCTGAGTTCGTGCGCAACATCGCTGGTCAGACGGCGTTCAAGCTTAATGTCTCTTTCGAGTGAAGACGCCATGTCATCAAAGGTTTCTCCTAGGCGTCCCAGTTCATTCTCGCCACGGATACCTGAACGAGCAGCAAGATTGCCGCTTCTAATCTGAACGGCCGTCTCGGTAATGCGACGCATAGGCTTGGTAAGCGAGCGCGAAGCCAAAATGCCAATCAATCCAGACAGTGAGATTGCAATAGCTGCAGCAAGACTGATTGCCTGGTAGGAGCCATTACGGAATGCAATATCTCGCTGGGTCAAGAACGGCTCAGAACCAAACGTCCAGATTCTGATGCTGCCTACAGCTTCTCCTTGCAAGTTTTGAACAACTGCATACACCACAGCGTCGCCTGTCTGAGGACCAGAGAGCGAACTGTTCACGCCAGGTCGACGTGCGTTTGGCGCCGAGTCGTCATACAGCACCACGCCAGAAACGTCTAAAACCTGGATACCAATATCGGGATTAGACGATGAAGCTTGGCGCGCTATAGAAAGTACGTCAGCATTCCAGCCGTCTGCACGCGCGTATGCTTGAGACATATTAAGCGCGGTGTTATCGACGGTATTCTGCAAGTTCTCCCTGGTGTAAGCAGTAAAGCGACTCTCCCACACAATACCCAAGACAGAAATAAGCACCAAAACCGTCATGACCGCGGTCAGCGCAAAGAACGCTGCCATGCGGGTAGTAAAGCTCTGAGTACCAACGGGATCAGGCTTAATAGTTTTGTAAGAACCCTCAGTTTCCGGAGGGTTCTTAAGAGAATTTGAATGATGTTTCTTGAAGAGCGCCAAAACTCTAAAGCTTAGGACTCGTGGCTAGCGTTGCCAGCCTCAAAGCGATAGCCAACACCGTGAACAGTGAACAGCCAGCGAGGATTACGAGGGTCGTCACCAAGCTTCGCGCGCAAATTCTTGACGTGCGAATCAATAGTGCGCTCATAGCCCTCAAAGTCATAGCCCAGGACCTTCTCGACAAGCTCCATACGTGTGTACACGCGGCCAGGATAGCGAGCAAGGGTGGTGAGCAGCTTAAACTCTGAAGCGGTAAGGTCAACTTCCTCGTTGTTAATGAGAATCTTGTGACCAGAAATATCAATGGTAAGCGTACCGTAATCAAGCACATCAACAGCAGTTTCTGGCTCAGAATACGTACGGCGGAACAGCGCGCGGACGCGTGCCACCAGCTCACGTGGCGAGAAAGGCTTAACAAGATAGTCATCAGCACCAAGCTCAAGACCAATAATTCTGTCTTCTACCTCACCTTTTGCGGTAAGCATGATGATAGGCACGTTAGAGGTATCTCTAATTGCACGGCAAACGCGCTCTCCAGAAAGCTTTGGGAGCATAAGATCGAGAATCACCAGGTCAAATGCATGCTTTTCAAACTCTTCAACTGCACTTTGACCGTCGCCAACGCCCTTAACAACGTAATTTTCGCGCTCAAGATATGCTGAGACGGCGTCACGGATGACTTTCTCATCTTCGACAATCAGAATTTTCTTCTCGTCGGAAGCCATTGTCTCCCCTTTTCTTTTGCCCTGCATGTATGTGCGTATGGCACATTACGATTATTCATTAATTATTTGTATTCATTCTATCTCTATACCTACAAATAATCTACAAAGAAAAAACACGAACTGTCACGGAAGCCGGATATCCGCTGGTAGGATCCTTAACAGTTGAGTAGGTTACAAAAGAATCACAGTTGCCTTCTCGAGCGGGAAACTCTCCGTAATCAACGCTTCTATCCATTGAATAGAGCCAGTTTGCCGTTTGATTTTGCGTATCAACAAGCACGTAAGAGGCGCGGCTCTTAATTATGTAAAGGCTACCTTTACCTGCCGATATTGCATTAGGTTCACGCTCAATGACGTAAGGGTTTTCGCCTGAAGCAGGCAGGATATATGTTCCCATCTTGCCCAACAGACCGCCCGAGTCATAACTTGCTTCAACTGACACAATGAACTTATCGTCTACGCGACTTGCTGCAAAAGGTTTGACGGATTGAGGCATAACAAGCTGGTCAACCTTGGTTTTAAGGTTGTCTCCCAGCAGGTATGCTGTAACGCCATAGTAGGTGCCTTCGGAGGCGCGAACTCGAGGAGTGAGGGTAACTACTCCCTTTGAGATAGACGGTGCAGTAGCAAATCTACCTGGAGATTCAACGGCGTCCGTTCCCTCAGAATCCCCCACACGCCACACGTAGCAGTGCGAAGATTCACGGGTTTTCTCGCCAGAAGAAGCTGGTTGGACTAGCCAAACCACCTTATCGTCTCCGCAGGCAAACGGAGCCGGATCCCAGTTTTTATCGGCCTTGTAGAGAACCTTTGCATCTCCAGTAAGCTTGCCGTCAGAAAATGGTGCGGCAAGAAGCTCCCAGTCAAAGGTTGTGGTGTCCACCTCAACCCATGCATAAACGGAGTCGGAGCAGCGAACGTCGTAAATTACGGCGGTGGTATTGTTCATCTGAGCCGCAGGAACAACGTCAACAACCTGGCCAGACGTCAGCGAAAGAGCAGAGCCCTTCACCATTGGCGTAGCAGACGCTCCGGCCGTGGTGACGGGAATCCAATTTCCATCGGCTGGATGCAACACGCTTCCCAAAGGAAGACTCCAGGTCTGGCTAGGTTGGGCAGAATACTCCGTCGAGCTATAGGAGTCCAGCACATTTGTGCCAGAAGACTCGTCAAGTACCAGCGGTTTTCCTGCATCTCCCGAGCCTTCTTGATGAGAGCAGCCAGCCGCGATGCTAATTGCACCCGCAACTACGACACCAGCCGCTCCCGTCTTAAAGAAGTTTCGACGAGAAATGTTCCCAAACAGTGACACGATTTAGTCCAATTCAAGGTGCTCAAGACGGTCAAACAGAACGTTTGAGCGGGTAAGGAACGCGCGAGGATCAAAAATCTTCTCAAGCTCCTCGTGGCTCAGTGTACAAGCTGGATCTGCCTCAAGAAGCTCCTGGTAGGATGGTCCTTCCTTGCACTGCTGAATGTCTGCCCAGACCTTCATAGCGTTGGACTGAACAATCTTGTATGCCTCTTCACGAGTAATACCAGTGTTTACCAGGGCAAGAAGAACCTTTGACGAGAAGAGCATGCCGCGGGTCTTATTGAGGTTTGCCATCATCTGCTCTGGATACAGAACCATGCCATCAAGCAAGAACTCAAGCTTTGACAGCATGTGGTCAAGAGCAATAAAGCTATCTGCCTGAGCAACACGCTCAGCGGAAGAGTGACTGATGTCACGCTCGTGCCAAAGCGCAACGTTATCAAAGGCAACCTGTGCATTTGCCTTAACTACGCGGGACAAACCACAGATCTTCTCGGCAGTAATAGGGTTGCGCTTGTGAGGCATAGCGGAAGAGCCCTTCTGGCCCTTGCGGAATGGCTCTTCAGCCTCGAGGGTATCGGTCTTCTGCAGCGCACGCATCTCAGTTGCAATACGCTCGCAGGTAGCGGCAACGGTTGCCAGAACGCCAGCAAGGTAAGCGTGGTGGTCGCGAGAAATTACCTGAGTTGAAAGTGGATCGTGGACAAGACCGAGTTTCTCGCAAACATACTCCTCTACAAAAGGATCAATAGAAGAGTAAGTTCCAACAGCACCAGAAATAGCACCATAGGCAACGTTTTTACGAGCATCCTTGAGTCGGTCAAGATCGCGCTTAAACTCCCAGGCCCAGCTACCAAACTTCATGCCAAAGGTCATAGGCTCGGCGTGAATGCCGTGAGTGCGGCCGACGCACAGAGTGTCACGCTCCTCAAATGCACGACGCTTGCAGATAGCAGCGCAGCGACGAACTGCAGCAATGAGCAGGTCACATGCCTGGGTAAGCTGGTAGCAAAGAGCGGTATCGCCCAAGTCTGTTGAAGTCATGCCATAGTGAACCCAGCGGCTTGGCTTGAGCTCACCCTCTGGAACCTCAGCATCAATATAGGAGCCCATATTGGTCAGGAAGGCAATGACGTCGTGGTTGGTAACGGCCTCAATCTCGTCTACCTCAGCGCGATTAAACGCAGCGTGCTCTCGAATCCAAGCTGCCTCTTCGCGAGAAATGCCAATAACACCAAGCTCAGCCTGTGCTTCGCACGCAAGGACTTCAATCTCCTGCCAAACGGCGTACTTGTTCTCCAAAGAAAAGATGTGGCCCATTTCTTTGCCGGTGTAGCGATCTACCACGATGAGACTCCTTCTGCTCGTAAAAGAAAAGGTCGGGTACCACTATGGTACCCGACCTTTGAATTACCTGGTGGGCCGTTAGGGGTTCGAACCCTAGACCTTGGGATTAAAAGTCCCCTGCTCTACCAACTGAGCTAACGGCCCATTATCGGGCGTGGCAATTTTACCACGCAACTAGGATAGTGTAGCAGTTTACTCCCATGCCCATTGGCCATTTACGAAAATTGGTGTTTCTTTTCCATCGGCAGAAATTCCCCAAATGTTCAAATCGTCTGCGCCAATCATAAAATCCACGTGCGTAGTGCTCTGATTGACGCCATGAGCCAAGAGTTCATCAGGGTTCATCTCAAGGCCGCCCTTCAGGCACTCTGGGAATCCCATTCCAAGTGCTAAGTGGCAGCTAGCGTTCTCGTCATAGAGCGTGTCGTAGAACAAAATACCGCTCTGACGAATAGGGGTATTCTTGGAGATAAGAGCGCATTCTCCCAGGTACTTACCACCTTTTTGAGAAACAATAGAGGTCAGAACGTCCTTACCCTGTTCAGCGCCGTAGTCAACAACCTCGCCGTCTTTGAAGGTAAACCAGAAGTTCTTAACAATCTGTCCAGCGTGAATTAGCGGCAACGCAGAGTGAACAGTGCCGTTTACCTTGCGATAGTTTGGCGTGGTGAAGACTTCCTCAGTAGGAATATTAGGGAAGAACAAGGTTCCGTCCTGAGTCTTTCCAGCGCCGCCTTCCCAAAGATGTCCTGGGTTCATGCCAATAGTCAGGTTGGTTCCATTTGAAGACTCATAACGAAGCTCTTCAAACTGGTGAGAATTCATGAAGCGCTTGGTCTTCTCAAATGTTGCATTGTGGGTCTCCCAAGCACTCTGAGGATCTTCTCCACTTGCATGAGCAACGTCCAAAATAGCAATCCAAAGCCTGTAGATTGCCTCAGCCTCAGAAAGCTCTGGGAAAATTACCTTTGCCCATTCAGCTGCAGGAACGCCAGCAATACACCAAACGTTTTTACCAAAGTCCATGCCATTTCTAAAGACGTCGCACTCCAGGTTTCTTGCACGAGAAACGGCAGCTGGCTTTTCTGGATCAATACCCTTGAGACCATTTGGATCATCAGACGAGAGGAACAAAAATGCTGCACCCTGCTCTGCGAGGGAGTTAAGCTGCTCAATCTTCCAGCTTGGAGTTTTAGAAAGACGAGCTAGATCTACGTTTTCGTACATGATTCTTGAGGACTCTTGATCGCCCCAAATAACCGTGACAAATTCTGCACCAGCTGCATAGGCTGCGCGCTGAACTCTACGAGCAAAATCAGCAATCTCAATTGAAGCGTTAATTACCAGCTGACTTCCCTCAGAAATTGCGCATCCCTTCTTCACAAGAAGCTCAGCATATTTATCAATCTGATCAGACAGTGCATCAAGGGCAATCTTTACCTCTTGGTCTGTCATAGGAATTTGTGCCATCTTGTTCCCTTCAACCATCGATCCACTTAATTCAAGAAATTAAGAGCAAACGTTTTGGCGATATATCCAAAGTATTTCCGTTCCACTTCTACCCGAACAGCCTTCTTCACAACGCCAAATTCAATCTTGTCCATAAAAAGAGCCCCGAAGGGCTCTTGTATGTCATTGGAGCGGGCAACGGGATTCGAACCCGCGGATGATGGCTTGGGAAGCCATTGCCTTACCACTTGGCGATGCCCGCAATTGTGTAGATTTTATCACAGTATTTTTTGCCTTTTAATTGCTCGCTTGGCAACTAGATAAAAGTTTGATGCGTTGTTTTCTGCCTAGCTGCTTGTATACAACAAAAATGCACCTACACAAATTTTCTTTGTCAGAAATTGGACAAGCGCTGGTCAGAGTAGGCGCAAAATCACTCTTTAGCATGCTCTCCAACGAAAGGAGCGCTATGCAAAAGTACTTTTGGCGAGAAACCCCCGCACACCACTATCCCACCTCTTATAGGCGCCTACTCTCCACCCGACAACTCCATCTTCCTCGGGCAAAGCTGCTTGGTGGAGACCCCGTCATGCCAAGCAGCTTTCCTTCAATAGGACACGCAGGTCTGCGGTCGCGCCTAGCAGATAGGTTTTCTCGCAAGCCCGAGGCTCCCCCATAAAGAAAAAGACCGGTGAACACCGGTCTTAAAGAGAGCTGTTTTGTTGCAATGCAATTAGTTTACGCTGTGATGAAGCGCTGGATTCTTAGACAGACACTCATTACAAATACCCGTAAAACACAGGGCGTAAGAGTCAATCTCGCCACAAGAGTCCTTGGTGAGGCTGGTAAGATCCCTTAGAACTGGTCCATCAACATCAAAGACACGGCCGCACTCATGACACTGGAAGTGGGCATGCTCAGTTGTAGTTGGATCAAAACGAGAGATGTTATCACCAGTATTAACAACCTGAAGCTCACCTGCGTCAACAAGCTGCATAAGGTTGCGGTAAACGGTTCCAAGAGAGATATTTGGTAACTCCTCTCTTACTGCCGCATACACGCTATCTGCTGTTGGATGGTCATGGCGACCTTCCATATACGTACGAATTGCCTCACGTTGCTTACTGTAACGCACGATAACCTCATTAATTAGTAAGTGTTACTGATTACAGAATACGTTAACACTAATTGTCTATATGTTGCAACAAAAGCTCTTATTTATGCATTTCAAAAATCTCATCATACGCAATCTACCTCTGATTTTTCAGTTTGGAGGCACGCATGTTTATCACAAAATCCTCAAAACCTAAGGAAGAAAGAACTGCGCGGAGGCGCCCCTTTGCTTCTGCCTTTCACTTTTGGTTTATCCCTCTGTTGATTGGAGCTCTTCTCCTTAGTCATTTTTTCCTAAAGCCTGCTCATAGACTTGCTTTTGCACAAGAGCCCTCTTTTACTGTTGCACAAAGAGAAGATTTTCCTGGTGGACAACAAATTCCTATGTGGACCGCTAGTGACGGTACGTATCTTTACTGTGGAGATGAGTTCAATCACTATGGTGCCTGGCCAGGAGCAACTGGAAGTGTAATTGACCCGCAGTCTTATACAAAACTCACCTCAGCTAACGGTGCTCGCGGTGGAACGTATACCGCTGAGCAGCTTAGAGCTATTGACTACATCATTTATCACGGAGCTACTGCGTCCCAAGAAAAAGACGTATATGGATATACAGGCTGGAAGGCGCGAGCCATCACGCAGTTTGCGCTGTGGGCGGTTATGCGCGGAGAAGCTCATGCTCTTGCGGTGAGTGTTCCTCAGGCAGAGCTTCATCAACCTATCGAACAGTTCTATTCCGATGCTATGAACTACGCTCAAACCAACGGTGGTGGTCCGGAGAGTGGAGTTGCCAAGCTGTTTGTGCCTACAGGAGACAAACAGGTTCTGTTTTTCTTTGGGCAACAATCTGGCTTTCTCAAAATCACCAAAGGCTCCCTATTACCCGATGTCACTTCAAATAACGAGCACTACTCCTTAGAAGGTGCTGTTTACGGAGTGTATTCCGATGAGGGTTGCACCAATCTTCTTGGCAGCCTCACTCTTGACAAATCTGGGTCTGCAACGCTCGATGAGCTTCCTGTTGGAACGGTATACGTAAAAGAAACCACTGCACCAAAGGGCTTTCTTCTTGACCCTGCAGTGCATACTGTAGAAATAACAAACCAAAAAGAGAGCACCCTCTCGGTTAGCGATACTCCTGTTGGAGAGTTTGATTTACGCATTTCAAAACAAGACTTTGACCACAGCGCCAGCCTCAGCGAAGACAATCGTTCCAAGCAGCAAAGTGCTTCTCCCCAGGGAAACGCAACACTGCAAGGTGCGCTTTTTAAGGTGACCTACAGCAGCTCCTCTGAAACCACGCTTAGAACATGGATTTTCTCGACTGACGAACAAGGTTTTGCCTCGTTTGACGCAGAGCATAAGGTTTCTGGAGATGACCTCTTTGCTCTTGGCGAGAAACCCTGGCTTCCTCTGGGGTATTACCAAATCGAAGAAATTCAAGCACCTGAAGGCTATAAACTTCCAGAACATTCGCTTCAAACTTGGAAGCTATCAAGCCAAGACGGAAATCTATTCTGGACAAATATCTCTAGCGGAAAAGTAAATCCTTCCTCTGGACACCTCTTCACCTTTAAAGACGAGGTAATAAAAGGAAATCTTAAGATCAAGAAAATTGGACACACTTCTCTGAATTCATCTGATGGTTATTCTGAAGCAGAAGAAATGCCAAGTTTAAAGGGCGCAAAAATTGAACTCACGAATAACTCCACTCAGCCCATTTTCTACCAAGGCAACTGGATTGCCCCGCACGAAGTTGTCACCACAGTAGAAACAGACGATTCTGGAGAGGCTGCTGTTAAAGACCTTCCCTTTGGCTCCTACTCGCTTAAAGAGGTGCTGGCTCCAGCAGGTTACTCCCTCAACAAAGAATGGAACCCTACGGTTACCCTTACTTCTGAAGGGACTATAGAGGCCACCGAACTTATTGATGAAAGAATTTCTCTACAAACGATGCTTGTAGATGCCGCAGGATCAAAAAATCCTGAATATACCGAGAAACTCAATCTTGTTGATCACATTAAATACGAGGGTCTTACCCCAGGAGAAGAGTACGAAATTACCGGAGAGCTCTATGAAACAAAACAGCTCCAAGAAGGTACAGCAGAGCCCATCGCTCGCGGAACTGTCCGCTTCAAAGCTCCTACCTCATCGGGAGAAGCTGCGGTTCCTTTTTCTGTAAGGACCGCCTCACTTGAAGGTAAAGAAGTTACTGCCTACGAAACCATCTCAAAAGATGGTGAGAAAGTTGCTTCGCACACCGACAGTCACTCTAAAGCACAAACTATTCGTGTGACACCTAAGCCCCATCTTCCTGGAACAGCAGATAATGCCTACGCAGTTCCCCTTTTACTCGCCTTAGCAGGATCGGTACTTATTGGATGTGTCCACTTATTTGCAGCAAAAATAAGACGCTCCTTTTAGTTGAGCAGCCTTGCCTTAGCGCTAAAAAAGAAAGGGCAGAAATCTCTGCCCTTTCTTAAAAACTTACTCTAGCTAGTGACTTGTTCGTCTATGAGCGTCTAATAAGCTCAGTAACAAGAGCTGCAGCATCGGCACACTGACCAGCGTTAACGTTCTCGCGAACATCAGCGGCGGTACGGCTGAGTGCAGGAAGTCCATCCTCGTTTAAGCCCATTAAGGTAACGGAACGAACTGAATTCTGCATTGCAGGAGTTGCGTCAGTGGTTCCCCAATCAAATGTGCTCTGCTCAACATCAATGTGAAGATCAGTTGCAATAGTAGAAAGGAGTCGAGTCATTCTACGGTCAGCGCGGCGAACGTTGCCAATTCCTTCATTCTTAAGGATGGAGAGTGAACCAGCACCAACGCAGTCAAGGTTAATCAGGAAAGCACCACGAATATCAGTTCTATGCTTTGAGAGGAACTCTCTCATGCCTGCGTGATCAAAGTCAGATGCTCCAAGCGCAACAAACCAAATGTCATGTGCAATGAGTTCGTCATCAGAGAGAGACAGAACGGCATTACGAAGATCATCCTCAGAAATAGCGGCTGCATCTTCAGAGTCGGTCTCTTCACGATTCTCAGCAGATGGTGCTGCACCGCCCTTCCAGTCATCCGATGGACCGTCGTTGCGACCGAAGAGTCTAAAGGAGCGACGCTTTGCCTCAGGAGTCTTTGCGTCTTGTGCCTCTGTTAAACCCTCATCGGCTGAAATGGTATCGAATGGGCTCTCTGCATCTTCTGCCTCTGGAGTTGGCGCAGGTGCCTGAGTTGGAACATAGTGAGGAGCTGGCTCGGAAGATGGAGCCAGTGGATCGACGGCATCGCCAGAAGGATCAGGAAGATCAAAGAGGGACGCACGACGAGCAAAATCATTCTTGGCGTGGAGCTCATGTGTTGCTTCAGGCTGTACCTGCGTTGCATCTGCATCAGCGGACTCATGAACCTGCTTCATGGTTGCATTAAGCTCATCGTCAACAGAATCATAAACAACGGTGTTGTCAGCAGCGTCCTCAGCCTGATTATCTTCTGTTGTTGCATTTACAGCCTCTGCAACATCCTCAAGAGATGCAGTCTGGCTTGCACCAGTAGTGTCATAAGCAACGTAGCTTACTTCGCAATCTTCAGGAAGAATGCCCAGTGAATTAAGAACTTCCTCGCCGTGGCGAACGCCTTCCACCTCATCAGGCTCTGGGATAAGTGCAGCTGCATCTCCTGCAAAATGATGAACAACCTCAGGTCGATGACCGGTAGGACGGACATTCTCGAGAATACCAAGAAGCGCTGCGACTGAAGACTTGTTGTTGTTTGCGCCAATAGTGCAAGGTGCAAAACGCTCTGCAATAGTTGCGACAGAAAGAACAACAAGTGGAAGAGCTGCAAGAATACCAACAATCCAGAAAAGGACACGAACTGGATCAGGGAGGAAACGAAGAATCTGAACAAACGTAGCAACAAACACTGCAACTACACACCAACGCGCATACCTCTGTGCAAGTGGCACGTACTTTGCTACAGGAGACTCAACAAGGAAGTTTGTATGTGGGGAGTCATAGTGAGCAACGATGACAATTGGACGGTTGCCCTTTGCAACAAGCTCGCCAGTAGCCTCGTGCTTAGCAACAACGTTCTGGCTTCTGATGGAAGATCCGAATGAACCAAGAATGTCATTACCAAAGTACTTGAGGCACGTAAGTGCGCCAAAGCCAGCAACAAGCAAAACACCAAAGGCAATAAGTGCTGCATTGCCAGTGCCTGCAAAAATAACGCCAATGAAGAGGAGGATTAGATAGATTGAATAACCAAGACTCTTAATAGACTTAGCATCAAATTCTTCAATGGTTGCCTCAAGCCCGTGAAGTTTCATTTCTTCAGCAATGGTTTGAGCAGCCTGAAGCTCCTCTTGGCTACCGGCAGGAGCAATATCAATTTGCTCGTCTAGATAGTCAACATAGTCATGTGTAATGGCCATACTGCGTCCTTCGTTGGCATGTCTTCTGACAGGTTTCATACATACGTCATTAGTATACGTCTTATATCGAAATATAGCGGTTAAAGTGTATTTTTACGTCCAAATTTAGAAATTCTGCACTAAATATCAAAAACTTTCGTATATGTTTAGAGAGATTTGAGTTCAGGTAGTAAAAAGCGGGAGGTGGAAATGGCTCCAAACGATCAATCTCTAGGCAACAACGAACTAGGTGCCTGGAGGATTTTCTCGCTATTTATGCTGCTACTTCAAAAGGGGCCTTTGCCTTCGGCAGAGATATATGCGACGATTTACTCGGATTTGTCTACTGATTCTGCTTTAAGAACGTTTTCAAGAGATCGTGCTGTTCTAAAACAACTCGGATTTGCAATTACTGAGGTAAAAACAGGAAAAGAAAAGTCGTTCTATCTTTCGGACTCAAATTTCTTTGATTCCTCGTACGACTTAAGCCCTGAAGATGCCAATCAACTGCTTGTTATCTGCAGCGCAGTTCTCACTGATACAACTTTTGTGTACCAGGAGGAATTAAGAAACGCGCTTTCTAAAATTGTGGGCAACTTTTATTCCACAGATTCAGACAATCCGGGGAGCCAAAAACTCAGTGCTTCTTCTCAAAGCAAAGTCTTCCCTGTTCTCTATAAATCCCTCAGCTCTAAACAACGGGTAGAGGTCACGTATACAAACTCGCAGGAACAGGTTAAACAAAAGCATCTTGGTATTTTGGACTTCTTTGTTTCGCAGGGACTTCTGTACTTTGTGGCTCAAGATTTTTCACCCAACAGTGAAACTGCTTCGATCAAAACTTTTCGCATTGACCGTGTCTTAGATGCTGCAATTCTTAAAAATGAGCACTTCTCCATCCCGGAAGATTTTGATTCCAATGACTACAACCTGCTTGATTTCCAGCTCGGATCGCAGGCTGGCACTCTTACTGCGTTTGTCCCCAAAAACACACTCGCTGCTTTTGAGCATTTCTCGCAAGGTCAAGGCGATATTGAGCTTCTCCCTAATGGAGCATTATGGACCGTTGCCTACGCTCATGAAGACACTGCTTTATCTTGGATTCTTGCTCATGGATTAATTCCAAGGTCTCCAGAGCCTCTTCTCGCAAAATGGAGAGAGTCTTTAAGCGAGGTTGCCAATGGCCGTTAAAAACACCTCTTTTGGAAGAAAAAACATTTCTTCAGCCGTCTACAAACTCGTGTTGCTTGCCGCTGCATTTAGAGATTCTTTTGACGCGGTCGAGTTGAGTGCGGTCCAGTCGCGGTTTGGCATCACCTCAGAAGAGGCTGCTATTCTAATGGAGCTTTTGCAGCTCACGGACGAGAATGGCTATCTTTCCCTCCCGCTTACTGGCGACCAAGATACTTTGACGCTCGTTGGAGAGTCTCCATTTAGAACCTGTAGGCTTGTCTTAACAGACGAAGAAACGTTAGCGCTTAAAGAGGCGTTTACAGTACTCGCCTTGCCCCAAGAAAGTGTATTTTGGAAACTTCTGAAGTCTCCATATACGGCAGACTCTTCATCAGATGATGCTTCAGGTTCACGTGTCTCTAAAAGCCATACTAAAGAAGTAGACGCATTCCTCACCTGCTCAAATGCAATTGCGGAGTCACAAGTTATTTCATTTGTCTATCGTTCTGAGATGGCGTTTGTGGAAGCTCAAGGCAATAAAGAAGCTGCAATCAGCCAGAGAAACGTTCTTCCCCATCAATTGTCATACGGAGAGAACGGCTGGCTTATCGAGGGAATAGATTTAGACCTCGAACAGCAGAGAGTCTTTAGAGTCAATCGCATGAGCCACATTGAGGCTCGCCCCGCTTCATTTGAGCAGTTAAAACTTGCAGAAAGCGTAAAAGAATCTTCTGCGCCGGAAAAATCTCAGTTAGTAGAGCTTGTCTTCCTTGATAAAGGTGCGCTTACGCACTATTCGTGGCCTGGCCTCAAAACCGTTGGCGGTCAGCGCAATGCTACAGAAATTAGAGCAACTATCCCCTATTACGGCGGAACATGGTTGCTACAACGGCTGCTTGCCCTTAAGGGGAAAGTAACAACCAAAGACCAGACCGTGACACAGGCAATGCGCGCCTACGCTGCATCTCTACTTGCTGCAGAAGAGCAACTTTAAGCCGATTTGGTAGCTGTTAGTGCTGCTACGCGTCGTGTTCTTCTCGCCATTTGGCAATTTGCTCGGAGATATCCTTTGTAGAGACGCGCTGGTAGTTCTTGTTGGGCAATGACTTCAAGAACGAGCTGCCATATCGCTTAGAAACTAGCCTGGAATCAGCAAGCACCAAAACGCCTTTGTCCTCAGCACTCCTGATAAGGCGACCAGCAGCCTGTTTGGTTGCAATTACTGCCTCTGGCAGAGAATAACGCCACCACGCACGGTCTTCTCGCGCCTCACGCTCTTTAACCAGCGGTTCATTAGGACTTGCAAACGGAAGCTTAGGAATTACTACGCACCTCAGCGTATCTCCCGCAGCGTCAAAGCCTTCCCAGAACGATTTAAGAGCAAACAGCGAGAGGTTCTTCTCGGCTAGGAACTTTTCGCGAACGCGTCGCGCGGAAGAAGATCGCTCCTGGCAGGCAAGGTTAAGGCCACACTCACTCAAGCGAGGCTCTAGCACTTCAAAGAGGCGCTCCATGTCGCGTCTGTTAGTGAAGAGCGTTAGCACCGAGCCGCCCATCTGAACGTGTACGTCGTACAGCAGCTTTTCCAGAGCGTCTAAGTAGCCCTGATCAGTTGGCGCAGGCATATCCTCGGCCACAAAGACGCCCATGTGGTTCTCGTAGTCAAAGCTTGACTCTAAGTGCAGGCTCTTGTGCTCAAAGGAGCCTCTATCCAGGCCAACGGCGTGCTCAAAATGAGAGAAATCATCTCCAACAGCAATGGTTGCTGAGGTAAACACAACAGAATGCGTCTCCGGCAACCACTTCTCTGCCAGCTCTGCTCCAATATCAAGCTTCTCGGCCATAAGGGCTTCAGAGCCAATGTCGCGTTTTAGTCGGGTTAACTTGGCTGAATAGACGTAGCTCTTGTCCGTTCCCTCACAGATGAGCTTCAGTGAATCCAGAAGGGTACTCAAGAACACCCCAGCCTCGCTCAAGTTGCTTGCAAGGTTTGGTGCCGACGCGACAAGGGCATCGGTAGCTTTGCCTATTCGAAGAGCAGCTTCTTCAAGAGCAGAAAGAGCGATGGAAGCAGTCTCTAAGACTTCTTTCCATTCTCCTGTTTCTCTTACCTCGTCGTTAATCCAAAGCTGAAGGGAGTTATAGCCACCATCACTTTTAGCCAACGGAGCCAGCTCATGCACCGTGGCCATAAGGTTGCCCATTGCAGCCATGGCTCGCTGAACTGCGGCAGCAGAGCGCGTGAGAAGCCCGGTGAGCAGCGTAGAGTCTTCAAGATTGGCAGCACCCACCATAGCGGCGTGGATAGCACCAGACTTGATGCCTCCAAGCAGCTCAAAACCGTTTCGCATTTCTTTGACAGAGATTTCTACTGCCCACTGACGGCGAGCTTCAGCTTCAAAACCATGAGCCTCGTCAATTACCCAATGCCTGATAGGAGGCAGAATTTTACCGTCAGCAGCAACGTTTCTGAGCAACAGAGAGTGGTTGGTCACCACAACATCTGAAGATCCTGCACGTTTACGAGCTCCATGAACAAAGCACTCGTGAGGGTAATATGGGCACTTGGAGCGCAGACACTCTGCAGCCTTGATGGTTACCATCTCGCGTGGAACTGAACGCCAACGAATACCCAGCGCATCCAAATCGCCGTCGGCTGACTGGCATGCGTATGCATAAATCACAGCAATTGCGGTCAGCATATCTGAGGCAACGCTATTGCTCGAGCGCCCTTCCTGGTCAAGCAGCGTCATTGGAAGTTCCTCAAGAGCAGCTCTATCAACACGATGCAAGCACGGATAATGCTCGTACCCCTTTAAGCTGCAGAAACTCAACCCGTTAGGAAGCGCCTTCGCAAGTGCGGGAATATCGTGCGCAACAAGTTGATCGGTCAGCGCGTTTGTCTTTGTAGCAATGCCTACCGTAACATCGTTTTTCTGCGCAAAGAGCACCTCAGGCAGCAGATATGCAATTGACTTGCCAATGCCAGTTCCTGCTTCAAGCTCTCTATGCGAAGAAGTGACCAGCGCATTTCTGACCTCAACGGACATGCTTACCTGCTCGTTACGCGTCTCAAATTTGTCGTACATCTGTGAGACAACGCCCGGCTTAGCAAATGCCCGATGAATCTCGTCCTTAGAAATCGGCAGCATAGCAGGCGTCTCTGGGTCATCCGCATCCTTTCTCGCCTTTGCCTTTATGTCGGCAACAAGCTGGCTGCGAATGTCCTTGAGCGAGAAGAACGTGCCCGAAATCTCCGCGTCTGCGAGCTCGGCTCCTGTTGCGTCTTCTTTTGCAACACCGCGCTGAACAGCCTCTTCTTCTTTCATCTTTGACAAATACGAGAAGATCGGCCTAAATGTCCACTCCACTCCATCGTGCATTGACGCCAATTTGGCGAGAAGCCCGCGGGGCAGATTCATAAGTCCTAAAAGCAAGATACGCCACATGCCGCAAAGAGCGTCTACGTCGTCACTTGCACGGTGGGTGACCTTCATGGTGCCAAACGCTTCAGCCATGCTGGAAAGCTTATGCGAGGAAAGACGAGGTAGAGCTATGCGTGAAAGCGATAGCGTATCAATCCAGGTATCGGAGACCGAGGTTCCACCAGGTACCCGCTCAATAAACGTACGGTCAAAGGTAGCGTTATGTGCCAGAACTGGAAGTCCGCCAACAAACTCTGCAAGGGCAGCAACAGCTTCTTTTGCGCTTGGCGCGCCCTTAACATCTTCGTCGGTAATTGAGGTCAGGGCTGTAATTTCTTCGGGAATTGAGCACCCCGGGTCAACAAACGTCTGAAAGCGCTCCACAATCTCTCTGCCGCTCAATTTAGCAGCAGAAATCTCAATAAGTGAGCATTTCTTAAAGGACAGACCTGTTGTCTCGGTATCCAAAACAACAATGTCGTCCTCTAAGACGTCAAACGACTCATGCTCCGCCCTCTCTGCAAGCTCCAAATATTTTTTGCGAACTGCAGAGGGAGTACCGGGAAGAATGAGTTCTTCTAGTTTTTGCGTAGCGCTTTTAGTGCTGGTCATAACCTACAAATCTACTGACGATCCTCAAGCGAAAACTCAATAAAGCGAGTGCAGAGCTCAGGGAAATCAATGCCACCGGTACGAGCAGAATCTGGAAGCAAAGAACGTGCGGTCATACCAGGAATGGTATTTGTCTCAAGCACCACTGGAACGCCGTCCTCCGTAACAATAAAGTCACTACGAGAAACGCCACGGCAACCAAGTGCATTGTGAGCCTTAATTGCCAGCTCCTGAGCGCGTGCGTACACCGCAGGCTCAAGACGAGCAGGAATTACGTGGTGCATGGATGCGGGCTCATATTTTGTCTTAATGCTGTAGAACTCATCGCCAGTAACAATCTCAACGATTGGGAGAGCAGTTGGGTTCTCATTACCAATAACAGGAACGGTAATCTCTGTTCCCGCTATGCTCTCTTCAATCAGAATGCGCTCACCCTGTTCACCGGCAAGTTCTAGTGCAGCGGGAAGCTCTTCTCGCGAAGTGACGCGTGTGACACCATAGCTGGAGCCGTTGCCAGAAGGCTTTACAAACATAGGGAGTCCGAGGTCCTCAATAAGCTTGTCTACCTGCTCATCTGTAAAGACGGTACCTGCAGGAACGTCAATTCCCTTAGGCGTTGGAACTCCTGCCTGCCTATACATAAGCTTTGACAGCTCTTTTTCGGTTCCCATAGCAGACGCAAGAACGCCAGAAAACGTGTAAGGAATGTGCAGAATCTCGAGAAGACCCTGGATGCAGCCATCCTCGCCAAAACGACCGTGCATAGCAACGTATACGACATCATAACCACCCTGAGCAAGGGTAACTACAAAGTCTTTTTCTGCAACATCAAGCAGGTCAACACTGGTAAAGCCAGCCTCTTTGAGTGCTGCTGCACACTGCTTGCCAGACTCCATGGCAATCTCGTGCTCGTCTGACCAACCGCCTGAAACAACTGCTACATGAAGCTTTTTGAGCTCTTCACGTGTCATTTCCGCTCCTTCAGATAAGTCTCCCATAGGGTAAACTCTAGTAAACGTATTTCTTCTAAGATACCGCAGATAGCTTAGAAGAGTTGGAGAAGGACAAAAATGCAATCAAATAATACTCTTGACGGCACAAACACCACGGTTGACGGCGCAAACACCTCCGCGCCTGATGCTCGACCACAGAAAGCTGCCGCTAAATCTGACCTCAGAAGTCTTTCATCAGAGCAAATTCTTGAGCTTGTTACCTCACTTGGTCAGCCAAAATTCCGCGCAAAGCAGATTGAGGAGTGGATCTGGTCTAAAGGTGCCACCTCTTTTGATCAGATGAGCAATCTTCCAAAAACACTGCGAGAAGAACTGTCTCAGCAGGTAACTCTTGCTGGTGCTGAGCAGATTGTTCGTCAGGTTTCCGAAGACGGAAGCCGCAAGTACCTGCTTCGATACCCTGATGGCACGTCTGTTGAGTGCGTTGGTATGCCAAGCGGCAACAAGCTCTCGGTCTGCGCTTCCACGCAGGCGGGCTGTGCCATGGGCTGCGCTTTCTGCGCTACGGGTGCTGCTGGCCTCACTCGCTCCCTTTCGGCAAGCGAAATCTACGAGCAGGTTATGCATGTCCGTGACGACTTTGACGCGCGCGTTACCAGTGTTGTTCTTATGGGCCAGGGTGAGCCTTTCATGAACTACGACGCCACTCTTGCAGCCATGAGACGCCTTAACTCCCCCGATGGAGCTGGTATTGGTGCTCGCCATATTACGGTGTCTACCTGCGGTGTTATTCCAATGATTAAGCGTTTTGCTTCTGAGCCAGAGCAATTCACACTTGCCGTTTCGCTTCACTCTGCAGTGCAAAAGACGCGAGACGCCCTCATGCCAGGAGTTCGTAAATACTCACTAATTCACCTGTATGACATTATGGGTGAGTATGTCGATAAGACCGGTCGTCGTCCAACGTATGAATATGCGCTGATCAAAGGCGTTAACGATTCTGACAATGAGCTTGGAGCTTTGAGAGACTTCTGTCGAGGAACGCTCTGCCACGTTAACATCATTCAGCTTAACGAGATTGAGGGTTCTAAGTTCCATCCAACATCCCCTGCCCGCGCACAGGAGTTTGTAAACAGCCTCAACTCTGTTGGCGTTGAAGCAACCATCCGTCTTTCTCGTGGATCTGACATTGATGCGGCTTGTGGACAACTCTTCCAAAAGAGAAATGCACGCTAAAGTGCTTATAGAGACAGCTCTTATATAAGAATTATTCATGCTTTTAATGCAAAGAAGGGGTCCTCATGGGCCCCTTCTTTTTAGTTCATGTATAGAACGTATGTTCTATTGAATTGCGTTTAACCATTCTCTTTCCACCCTAGCCTGGTGAGAGAGAATGTTTCTCGCACTTTTCCTATTACCGCTACCTGAATAGTCATCAAGAATAGCATCGAGAGCTCTTCTCGATCTTCTCATCGCGTGAAGAAAACTTCTTTGTGCCTCTTTAGTCAACAGAGCATGTTTAGCGAGAAAAGCTATTCCTAGTAATGAGACACTGGATATAATCGCAAACTTTATCTTCATTATGCTTCTTTAACGTTTGAGAGTTTTTCCACTAGAGCAGCAAGTTCTTCCTCATCATTGAATTCGATTTCAATCTTATTCTTGCCGCGGATATTTCGTACTTTTACTGGAGTATCCAAAGCAATTCTTAGCTGCCTTGCTGCACGCTTATATGCCTGTGGAGTTGGCTGCCTTTTTGGTTTCTCAACATTTGTGACAGAAAATAGTGGAGCAAGATTTTCTGTCTGACGAACCGACAAGTTCTCTTCAACTACTTTCTGGGCAAGCTTAATTCTTCCTTCTTTTCCGCTTACAGAAAGAATTGCACGAGCATGTCCAGCACTAATGCGTCCCTCCGCCATCAAAGTTTGAACTTCTGTTGGAAGGTCCAGAAGACGAAGGGTATTTGTAATTGCTGACCTAGACTTTGACAAAACCTTGGCTAAGTCGTCTTGGGTTAAGTTCTCTTGTTTGATTAGCTGCTTATAACCTTGAGCTTCTTCGATTGGGCTTAAGTCAGATCTTTGTAGATTCTCAATCAGAGCTAATTTAAATACTTCCTCATCGGAAATTGCCTTAATTACGACAGGAACTTCCTCTAATTGTGCAAGCTTTGCAGCCTGGAAACGTCTCTCACCAGCAACAATTTCGTAGTGGTCGCCCTTCTCGCGAACAAGAAGTGGCTGAAGAATACCGTTTTGCTTAATAGAATCACTGAGTTCAGTGAGCTCAGCTTCGTCAAAACGCTTGCGAGGCTGGTCTTTGTTTGGCTTAATCTTTTTCAAAGGCAGCGTGGTAGTTTCTTTTTTATTACCAACCTCTGCATCTACCTCGCTAAAGAGCGAATTAAGGCCTTTACCAAGTCCTGATTTTTTAACCACGACGATTCACTTCCTTTGCAAGTTTGTTATAGGCAAGTGCGCCCATACTTATTCGTGCATACATGGTTACTGGCAAACCATGACTTGGTGCCTCAGCAATTTTGACGTTTCTTGGAATAAGTGTCTTAAATACCTTGTTACCAAAGTAATTAGATACTTCATTAACTACCTGCTTAGATAGGGAAGTTCTACTATCAAACATGGTCATTACTACGCCAAAAATTTCAAGATCTGGATTAAGCTGTTTTTGAACCATTTTCATTGATTCAACAATTTTAGTAACGCCTTCTAGTGCGTAATACTCGCACTGAATTGGGATAAGTATGCTATTTGCTGCAACTAAGGCGTTAATTGTTAGAAGTCCTAATGATGGTGGGCAATCAATCAAAATATAGTCAAAATACTCTTTAACCTGGTCAATTGCCTGCTTTAAAATGTTTTCTCTTGATTCAACGGAGACAAGTTCAATTTCAGCACCGGCAAGTTGAATGGTTGCTGGTGCAATAGTCACGTATTTCTGAACTGTTTGCTGCAATACCTCTTCAAGCGGTGTTTCGTTGAGGATTACATCATAGATGTCGGCTTCAAGTTCCTCTTTGTCAATTCCAAATCCACTTGTTGCATTACCTTGTGGATCAAAATCGATAATGAGAACCTTCTTTTTTGTTTCTCCTAACGCTGCTGCAAGATTAATTACGGTAGTTGATTTTCCAACTCCGCCTTTTTGATTAATTACTGCCAGAACTTTAGGATTTCTATCCTGAAATCCCCTCGAAAGGTCTTTGTAGCTCATTTATCCTCCGTTTGACCAAGTTTATTTAATAATACAGAATGTTTCACGTGAAACATTCCACAATTACCCTCTTCTTGCAACAAACGGATTTGATTTAGCCATTCCAGTTTTTCTTGGTAATTTGACTTTGCTCTTTGCAACTTTTTTGTATAAAAGAATTTCTCGATGGCCAAGATTGTTTGGTAAGTCAAATGTTTCACGTGAAACATTTTCATACCCAAAAATTTTGGCTGCCTGAGAGGCGTCCTGCAGCTCTATCTCATCAACACTGGCCTTCATTACTATAAGAGTGCCTTGGGAGGCTGAGAAAGGCTCTGCGTACTCCAAAAGAATATTTGTCTTCGCAACAGCTCTAAAAGTCACAAAATCAAACTTCTGTTTATAAGCATTTGGAATTTCTTCTGCACGAAGCTTCTCAGCCCTAACTCTCTCATTTAGACCAATCTCATCAATCATTGACTGAACCGCATTGATCTTTTTTCCAATAGAGTCAACCAATAGTGTTTTATTATCACTCATGATTGCAAGAGGCAATCCAGGAAAGCCTCCACCGGTACCAATATCGATATAGTTGTGAGTACCAGATAAAAACTCATTACACACTTTGAGTGGTAACAAAGAATCAAGAACATGGAGCACTAGTGCATCATCAACTGAAGTAATTCTTGTGAGGTTGAGATTCTTATTTATCTCAATAAGTAGTTCAATATGTTTCAGAAGCTGTCTTCTCTGGAGTTCTGTTGAATCGATTCCATAGTTAAGGAGAAGTTCCTTCAGTACATTCTCTTTTGAATTATATAAAGACTTCTCTGATTCAGACATTGCATCTCCTGTGACAAAACTTCTTGTTACAAGAAGAATTGTCACAAAAAAAGAGGAAGGCGTAAACCTTCCTCATCAAATTACTAAAGCTTGTTAGAAGTTCTTAGCTATTAATAGCAGTTACCACAACACGACGATATGGATCATCGCCCTCAGAGTGCGTAGTAACTTCAAGATTATCTCGAAGTGCGATGTGAATAATGCGACGCTCATAGCCACTCATTGGAGCAAGAGAGACCTTACCAGTCTTCTTAGCACGAGCAGCAGCAGAGAGCGCCATCTCCTGAAGCTTATTACGGCGGCGGCTCTTGTAGCTTTCTACATCAACAGATACTGGATAGTGGAAGTGAAGCTTAGCGCTCATCAAAGACGAAAGAACCATCTGAAGAGCCTCAAGCGTATTACCGTGACGACCAATAAGAATTGCAAGATCTCCACCGGTTACATCAAGAATGAGCTCGCCGTCTTCACCGTCGTACTCATCAATTGCACAGCTATTCTCGCCAAAGAACGAGAGAAGCTCCCTTAGATAGAAGACAGCAGTATCGGCAATCTTATTCATCTCAGCATCAGTAAGCTGAATTCCAGCTTCAAAGTGCTCTCGAATTGAAGCAAACTCGTCTTGTGAATCAACGACAGGAGACTCATTAAGAGCGTTTGGCTCAGAAACGAAAGTCTCATCCTCCATGTCGTCCTCCAGTCAATATAAAAAGTTTAACTATTAATCTACGGTAACAAATCTTGTAAACAAAAGTTATTTTGCTTAACCCCAGCTCTTAGGCCTTTTTGTGAGGGCGTGGCTTCTTTTCTTTTCTAACCACGTCTACCTCGATTGGCTTATTAGCCATCTGAGCCTGTGCCTTAAGCTTCTCTTTTTCCATAATGCGCTTGGTAATAAGCTGCTGCTGGGCAAGCTGCCAAATACCAGAAGTTACGTAGTAGAGAAGAACAGCTGCAGGCACAGTCCAACCAAACCAGAGCATCATGAGGGTCATCATGCCACCCATCATGTACTGCTGAGTACGCTGCTCACCGGAGCTTGTACGAGCGTTTACTGCCATGGAAAGGAAGGTAGTAAGACCAAACAGAAGAACAAAAATCATGTAAGGGATAGCGGTAACAAAGCCATCAACAGCAAAAATGTCGGATGTTGCACGCGCAATAGAAGGAAGAATGTTGTAGAAGCGGGAGTCTACTGGAACCATCTTTGCAACGGTAAAGAGTGCAATAAAGATAGGGGACTGTAAAAGCAGTGGTAGACAACCACCAAGAGGATTGAAGTTGATCTCTGCGTAAAGCTTACGCATTTCTTCGTTCTGTCTTACTGGATCATCAGCATAGCGCTCCTGGATTTCTTTGAGCTTTGGCTGAACAACGCTCATACGAGCCATAGAGGCCGTCTGCTTGTTGGTCATTGGAACCAGGATAATACGGATGATGATGGTAAGCAGGATAACTGCCATACCCCAGTCTCCCGAGAATGATTGAAGTCCCGCTAAGACTGTGTATAGAAAGTTAACAATCCAATCCCACATATTTCCTCCGGTGCGTTCCTTTACGGAACGGGATCGTATCCTCCCTTATGAAAAGGGTGACAGCGAGCAATACGCTTAAGAGCAAGCCAACTTCCCTTTTTAACACCATACTTTTGTATGGCCTGAACTGCATATTCGGAGCAAGTGGGCCGATAAATACAGTGAGGCTTAAAAAGGGGAGAAATGTTTCTTTGATAGAAACGAATAGCACCCAGGAACAAGTTTGCGAGAAAAGATTTTTGTCTTTTCTCGCTCATTTGACCCCTGTCTTTCTTAACAAAGCATCCAAAGAAACGCTTATATCAGCAGGATTAGTGCTGTGTGTATCTTTAGTCGCAAAGAGAATAATGCCGTATCCCTCAACAGGTAAACCGCTCTTTCGAGCTGCTTCGCGCAGAACGCGTTTACACCTGTTTCTAAATACGGCGTTACCTAGTCTTTTTGGAGCTACAAAGGCTACCTCGGAAGGATGTGCCTCAGTGGATGGTGCTACTCGTATACGAAGAACAGAACTTTGAGCCCTCTTCCCCGCGGAGAAGACCCTTTCAAACTCTGAACGAGATTTAATGGTCTTCACAGAAACATTCCTTAGACAGTGAGGCGCTTACGGCCCTTAAGGCGACGACGAGCGAGAACGGCACGACCATTCTTAGTTGCCATACGTGCACGGAAACCGTGGGTAGTTGCGCGCTTGCGCTTATTTGGCTGGTAGGTACGCTTCATAGCTATTTCCTCCCGAACGGGTACAGTATCGATTAAAAAGCCTACAGATTGTACTCGCGTTTATGGGTACCTGTCAAATTTTCTATGCAAATACCTCAACTTTTTCTCTTTTTTATTCAAAAGCCTAGCGAGAAAACCTTTCATTTTGAAAATTTCACTTGTGATAAGTGAAGAAATTTGTTGAAAGGAATATTTCTGCAAGCTGAAATATGTCCGTTAAATGCTACTATCATTCAGTACGTCTTTCACAAAGATATAAAGTTATCTACAGATGTTTAACACTTGTTAAAAACTTTCATTCATCGTGAAAGAAAACGAAAAGTTTTCTTCATTTGTTTAACAATTGTTGAAAAGGAGGTGTCATGGCAAGAGATTTCTTTCCTTTTGTTGAGGTAAACACAAACCAGAATGAAAAAGACGCTGGTTCTGATAATTCTCTCACCGTCCGTTATGCTGCACGTATTGCAGTGTATGACGATAAAGCCGCAGCACCTCGTGTTGTTCTCGTAGAACCAAAAGACGTTCGTTCTTATCTTGATGAAATTGCAGCTACCGTTAACCAGCTTGCTCACGAGCAGGGAGGAAAAATTCCTTTTATGGTTATGCGTGAGATTGTGGAAAATTTCATTCACGCTCGATTCGTAGCGCCTACAATTTCAATCATGGATAACGGAAATACCATTAGGTTTTCAGACCAAGGACCTGGTATTAAAGAGAAAAATAGAGCTCTTGAGTTTGGTACTTCTTCTGCAACAGAAGAGATGAAATCGTTTATTAGAGGCGTTGGCTTTGGTCTTCCTTATGCTCAGCAATATATGGTTGAGAAGGGTGGAAGTCTTACCCTTGAAGACAATATCTCTGGCGGAACGATTGTTACTTTATCAACACGTCGTTCTAAAGATGCTCATATTCAGACACTTCCAACTCAAGAAGAAGCTGAAGAATTACCTGTTAATCAGAATCAGCAGGCAATTCCACATACCCCACAAGCAGTATCTCAACAGGCATCTGCACAACCAGCTGCACAGCTTCCTAATCTGGTGTTAACAGATCGAGCAAAACAAGTTCTTCAGTATCTCTCTGAACATGAATGGGTTGGAGCAACAGAGCTTACTAGTACCTTTGGCCTTTCTACACCAACCTGGTCAAGAGAATTAAAATCGCTGGTAAACATAGGAATAATCGGAAAAGTTGGGCAGAAATATAAGCTCACTACTATTGGAGAAACCCTCCTTTCATAGAGTTTCTCAACATTATTCGATGAAAGTTATCAACATTCCTCTATACTAGGTGTCCCAATTTTCAACATTTTGATTGGACACGTATGGATGCATCAATTGATTCAGACGCAGTAGCTCTGTGGCAAGACGCAATTGACCTCTTGGTTGAAGAGAATCAGCCAGAGGCTTTTATCGCTATGTTGAGAACCTGCACTCCAATTAAAGTTGAAGATAACGCACTGTGCGCTGAAACATCAATGCGCTTGGCATATAACCGTATTCTTAAAAATCTACCAATTGTTGAGAGATGCCTTTCAGCAGCAGCCTTTGAAGACATTATTTTGAGCCTTACTCTTACAAAGTCTTCTACTCCTGTTACCACTACTTCCACAATGACTCCTCAAGAGTTCAACGCTTGGAAGCAGAAAACCGCTCCTATACAGGCTGTTGTTCCAGAACAAATCCAAGATTTTGAATCCCAGGAGCAAAGCCTTGAGGAACTAAAACAGCAGACCCTAAAGCGCCGTAAGAGTAATCCTCTTTATGAGGAGACATCCTTCAATTCAAACCTCACGTTTGATCGCTTTGTTGTTGGTGATGAGAATGAGCTTGCTCATCAGCATGCTTTAAACGTTGCAAACGACGCAAAAGGCAAGGCAAATCCACTCTTTATTTACGGTGCAAGTGGACTTGGAAAAACTCACCTTCTGCGAGCTGTTCAAAACTACATCAACGCTGAAGACATCGAGCGCGTTTGTGTTTACAAAGACGCAGATGCCTTTGTTGATGACTACGTAAATGCAGTTCGTAAAAATGCCTCAGGAAACGCCGCAACAGAACTGAGTAATAACTACCAAAACATTGATGTACTTATCATCGATGATGTCCAAAAACTTGCTGGTAAAGCGGGTACTATTAACTTCTTCTTCAATATTTTTAACTCTCTCATTGATAGAGGTAAGCAGATTATTCTTGCAGCCGATAGAACCCCAGCTCAGCTTGGTATGGGTTCTGACGGTTTTGATGATCGTATTACTTCTCGTATGAGTGGTGGCATTGTTATTGGCATTGAGTCTCCAAGCTACGAGATGAAGCTCAATCTTATTCACGTCTTCTGTGACCGCGCTTTTAAAGAGAGAAATTCTTCTCTTTCTGCTGATGATATGCCAGAAGAGATTCGTCGTTATATGGCTGACAAGGCTGGTCAAAGTATTAGAACTCTTGAAGGCTTCTGCAATCGTTGCGTTACCGGACAAATCAAAGCAAAAGAGTCCGGTAAAAACATTAAGCAAGAAGAGATTGATAAGATTGCTGACACTCTCTGGCGTCGCGTTTCAAAGACCGTAAATATCGAGAAGGTCCAAGAAGTCGTAGAAAACGTCTATGGCATTAGTCATCGCGATATTGTTGGTAACAAGAGAAATAAAGAAATTGCAGAACCTCGTCATGTTGCAATTTATCTTGCTCATGATCTTTGCCAATACACGCTGGTAAATATTGGTAAGCATTTTGGAGGAAGAAAACACGCAACAATTTTGCATAGTATTGAGGTAATTGAAGAGAGGATCAAAGAAGACAAAAGCTTCTATGATCAAATTTCTCAACTCAAGAAGACTATCCTTGAACAAAGTTAGTGTTTAAAACCTGTTAGTAAGATGTCAATTGGTGAAGAGAAATAATGGTTTGTTGTTGAGAGTTTAAGAGAGGGAGTTTTACTTTGTTTATGAATGTCAAAAATAAGCAAACAAATCTGACCTCTAGAAACATATTTCTACCTCTAGAAATGTAAAGCTTTCTTCTTTTCAACATAGCTTATTATTACTACGATATTTTTATTCTTATCTAAGAAATAATAGAAAGGGTCGTCATGAAATTTACCGTAAGTCAATCCGCTCTCCAGACGGCGCTTGATATTGTTTCTAAGGGTATTGGTTCTAATACAACGCTTCCAATTCTCTCCGGTATTTATCTCAAAGCTTTTAATGGCATGCTTGAGCTACAGTCCAGTGACCTAACTATCTCTATTAAGCATCAGATTGCAGCAAACGTAGAAGAAGAAGGAGAGACGGTTGTTTCTGGAAAGGTTATCCAAAACATTGTTAAGAACCTTCCTGATGCAGCAATTACTTTTGAAGGTGGAGAGCGTACGCTTTCTGTAACTTGCCAGCGTTCGTCTTTTAGACTTAATACTCTTTCTGCGCACGATTGGGCACAGTTCCCAGAATTTGATCTTGAGAAAACCTGTGAGCTTCCAAGTCAACTTCTATCAACTATGGTTGATAAAGTCTATCGTGTCACTTCAAAGGAAGCCTCTCGCCCCATTCTTCAGGGAATTTCTCTCACTGTTGAAGACAACACTATTCGCCTTGTTGCAACCGACTCATTCCGCCTTGCTGTTTGTGATTCCAATACAGATACTCCAGCAGGTGAATCTTTTAGTGCAATTATCTCCGGTGAAGTGTTCCATGACGTTCTCTCAATGCGTAGCATGACTGAGAAGGTCCTAATTGGTACTACAGACAACCAGGTAGTCTTCCAGTTTGGAAACACTACTCACATTTCTCGTAAGATTGAAGGTCATTTCCCAGATTATAAGCAGCTGCTTCCAACGTCTTGTACTGCATCTGTTGATATTAATGTTGAGGATTTCTCTGCAGCTCTCAAGCGCGTCTCTGTTATTGCTCTGGCAAATCCATCAGTTCGTTTTGATGTTGATGCTGATGGAAAAGAAGTTAAACTGTCTGCTTCTTCACCAGATCAAGGTGAATCTTCTGAGCACATTGAGGCTCAAATTGAAGGAGATTCCCTTTCTATTGCTTTGAATTATCACTATGTCTTTGATTGTGTAAATGCTGCTCCTTCTAAGGATCTTCTGCGCCTTGAGCTTCAAGGGCCTTCTCAGCCAGCTATTTTCAAATCAAACGGCAAGGTTAACTACTTGTATCTTCTGATGCCTGTTCGCCTCTAATTTGATAGGGGTTGTGTGGGACTTAAAGTTGAACATGTTTCGCTGTATAACTTTCGTTGTTTTTCTTCGAAAGAGATAGATTTATCTGCACAAACTACTATTTTTGTAGGAAAAAATGCTGCAGGTAAGACAAATACTGTTGAAGCACTACAACTTCTTACTGCTGGATATTCTTTTAGAAAACCAACACCTTCACAGCTCCTTCTTACAGGTACTTCTGAGGCAAAGATAGAGATTTCTCTTACAGGAGATGGAAGAAAGCTAGAAAATACCTGCACTATCACAGAACGCCGTCGTCAATTTTCAAAGAATGGCAAGAAATGTCAGGCAGCAGATATTTCTGGCACGTTGATGTCGGTGCTTTTTAATCCTGATGATCTTTCAATGATTAAGGGTGGCGCATCATATCGTCGCGAAGAATTTGATGACTTTGGTCGCCAGGCAAATAAGAGCTACTTCAAGGTTTTCTCGGCATATACCAAGACAGTTGAGCAAAGAAATAAGCTGCTTAAATCTGATTGGCCAGATGAAAATTTGCTTGATGCTTGGGATCTTTCACTTGCAAGAGGAGGGGCTACGCTTCTTCATGCACGAATTCATTTGTTCGATCGCCTGGCAAAGAAGACATGTGGAATCTACCAGGAACTCTCTGGTGGAGAACACCTAGAAATGAACTATATTTCTTCAATTGGAGAGGTTTCTCTTGAATCTTCTAGAGAAGAAATTACTAATCAATTCTTGAAGGCTTTAAGCGAAGCTCGCACGGATGATATTCGTCGTCAGCAAAGTACAAAAGGACCTCATCGAGACGACGTTGAGTTTTTAATTGAGGGCAAAGACGCTAGAAATTTTGGTTCTCAAGGTCAGATTAGAACGGTGGTCTTAGCACTTAAAATGGCAGAAGTTTTACTCTCAGAAGAAATACTTGGCGAGAAACCCCTGCTACTTTTAGACGATGTGATGAGTGAGTTGGATGAAGATCGCAGAAAAGCCATCATGGAGTTTGCATTCCATGACATCCAAACCGTAATTACAACTACCAACCTTGGTTATTTCTCTGAAGAGATTTTAGAGAAAGCGCAGATAGTTAGGTTTAGCGATGAATAATCAACAAGAAATACCTGCGCGTGGTGGTAATGAAAACGCAAAAGATTTAATGAGCACTCTGCTTGGAACCTTCAGAGATTCTAAGAGTATGTCTAAAAATCGTCGTGCTTATCTTGCATGGATTGAGTCAAATGGTGAAAGAGAAGTAGAACATACAACCGGCGTATTTGTTAGAGAAATTGCTGGTAGAGAATATCCTGTACTCACCGTTTATGTAGACAATCGTATGTGTATGATTGATTTTCTTGCACAAAGAGAAATCTATAGAGCAAGGTTGTCAGAGCATGGCCTGGAATTTTCAGATCTTGAGTTTAAGCTGGATAAATACAATAGACATGCTGGTAAAGAAGACGTTTCCTCAAAAGAGCAACCTCAGGGCCAAAAAGTTGAGAAAAAAGTTCTTCCAGAACTTACTTCAGAAGAAAAATTACAAATTTCTGAGTTAGTTTCTGGTCTTTCTGAGCCACTCAAGTCAACGGCTTATAAAGCGATTGAAGCAAGTTTTAGACAAAAAAAGAGTCTTTAGTCTAATCTGTCACTAATCTGTCCTTAAATCTCTTTACAGAGCCTCTCAGATACACAATATTACTGTTTAAACAATGAAATTTCTCTGTGCCGAGTTGATTTTGGCGATTTCATAGTAAAATACCTATATCATTCCGCTCACAATTGAAGAGAGGACTTACGTGGCAAAAGAAAATAAGTATGACGGTACAGAGATTAAGATTCTTGAAGGCCTTGAGGCGGTTCGTAAGCGTCCAGGTATGTATATTGGTACAACTTCAGCTTCTGGTCTGCATCACCTTGTTTGGGAGATTGTAGATAACTCAGTCGATGAGGCTATGGCTGGTTATTGCTCCAAGATCAAGGTCACCGTCCATCCTGATAACTCAATTTCTGTTGAAGATAATGGTCGTGGTATTCCTGTAGACCTTCACCCTCAGAAGAAAATTCCAACTCTTGAGGTTGTTCTTACCATCCTTCATGCAGGTGGTAAGTTTGATAACAATGCTTATAAAGTTTCTGGTGGTCTTCATGGCGTTGGTGTCTCTGTTGTAAACGCACTTTCAAAGAAGCTTGTTGCACAGGTTAAGCGCGATGGCAAAATCTACGAGATGGTCTTTGAGCGCGGTAAAACCGTTCAGAAGATGAAGGAAATTGGTACTTCAAAATCTAACGGAACTACCATTACCTTCTGGCCAGACGACATGATCTTTGAGACCACTACGTATAACTTTGATACGCTTCGTGATCGCCTGCAGGAGACCGCATTTCTTAATAAGAACCTTAAAATTACTCTCGTTGATGAGCGTGAGCTTACCCCTCGTCAGGTTGACTTCCAGTATGCTGGCGGCATCATCGACTTTGTTAAGTACCTTAATGACGAGAAAACCGTCTTACCAGGACTTTCTCGCCCTATCTATATTGAAGGTAAGTCTGACCCTGATGCTCCAATGTCTCAGATGGGTGAGGTAGAGGTAGCTATTCAGTGGAATACTGAATTCAGTGATAGAACTCTTTCTTTTGCTAACGACATTTTTACTGAGGAAGGCGGAATGCACCTTGAGGGCTTCCGTACCGCTCTTACTAAGGTAATAAATGATTACGGCACTAGGCAGGGTCTTCTTAAAGAGAAAGATCCTAAGCTTGAGGGTGGCGATATTCGTGAGGGTCTAACTGCAGTTATTTCAGTTAAGCTTCCAGATCCTCAGTTTGAAGGCCAGACAAAGGCAAAGCTTGGTAGTTCTTACATGAGAACGCTTACCAACAAGATTGTTACTCAGGGCCTCTCAGAGTACCTTGAAGAGCATCCAAACCAGGCAAAAGAGATTCTTAAAAAAGCATCTCAGGCTGCAAAGGGCCGTCTTGCTGCTCGTAAAGCTCGTGAAGCAACACGCCGTAAGGGACTTCTTGAGTCTGCGGCTCTTCCGGGAAAACTTGCAGACTGCTCCGTTCGCGATGCAGAAATGACTGAGCTCTTCATCGTCGAGGGTGACTCCGCAGGTGGTTCTGCAAAGATGGCACGTGACCGTTCTATCCAGGCAGTTCTTCCACTTCGCGGAAAGATTTTGAACGTTGAGCGCGTACAGGCTCACCGTGCACTTTCTTCTGACACTATTACTTCGCTGATTACCGCTATTGGTACTGGTGTTGGAGATGAATTTAATATTGAGAAAGCTCGTTATCACAAGATTGTTATCATGACCGATGCTGATGTTGACGGCTCTCACATTAGAATTCTTCTGCTTACCTTCTTCTATCGTTACATGAAGCCAATGATTGACGCAGGTTATATCTACGTTGCTCAGCCTCCTCTGTATCAGATTAAGCCAAAAGGTAAAAAGAACGGTAAATACATCTATACCGATGAAGAACTTGCTCTAGAGACAAAGAAGTTTGAGGACAACACCAAGTTCACCATTCAGCGTTATAAGGGTCTTGGTGAGATGGACCCGGAGCAGCTTTGGGCAACCACTATGGAGCCAAAGAACCGTATTCTTCTCAAAGTAACCATCGATGATGCTCTTGCCGCTGATCGTGCAGTTTCTGACCTTATGGGCAACCAGGTTGAGAAGCGTAAAGACTTCATCCAAACACACGCAAAAGACGTCCGCTTCCTGGACATTTAATGGTTTCTCGCTAAATCATTAGACAGAAAATGAAAGGGTAACTTGTGGCAGACGATAAAAATATGAATGATGATCTTTTTGGTGCAGACGAGGATCAAGACCTTGATGCACAAAACGATATGGATGAAGAATACGAAGATGACGAGGTAGAAGAAGACTCTGACGAGTTTGACCCAGAGACTGGGGAAAATCTCATAACCGGAGAAACTTCACACATTATCTCTGATGAGGCTGGTACTCGTCTTGACCTCTCAGACATTCACGGTGGTACGCTTAAGCCAACCGATTTGTCCTCAGAGATGAAGACTTCCTTCCTCGAGTATTCCATGTCCGTTATTGTTGCTCGTGCACTTCCAGATGTTCGAGACGGCCTAAAGCCTGTTCACCGCCGTATTTTGTACGCAATGAGTGAGGCTGGCATTACGCCAAACCGCCCACATAAGAAATCTGCATGGGCAGTCGGTGAAGTCATGGGTAAGTACCACCCACACGGTGACTCCGCTATTTATGACTCCATGGTTCGTATGTCTCAGGACTTCTCGATGAGACTTCCTCTGATTGATGGCCACGGAAACTTTGGTTCTATCGACGGCGATCCACCAGCAGCAATGCGTTATACCGAGGCACGTCTTACCAGAAGTGCTATGGAGATGCTGGCAGAGCTTAACAAAAACACCGTTGATCTTCAGTCAAACTATGATGAGTCATTGACAGAGCCAGCAGTTCTTCCTGCTCGTTTCCCAAATCTTTTGGTTAACGGTTCTTCAGGTATTGCAGTTGGTATGGCTACCAACATTCCTCCTCACAACCTTGGTGAGGTAACTAACGCTGTCTGCATGATGATTGAGAACCCTGACGTTACCACTGAGGAGCTCATGACCGTTCTACCTGGTCCTGACTTCCCAACAGGCGGCATCATCATGGGCACTCAGGGCATTAAGGACGCCTATGAGACTGGTCGCGGTTCTATTACAGTCCGCGCAAAAGTCCACGTTGAGCAGGTTAAGAGTGGTCGTCAGCGTCTTGTTGTTACCGAGATTCCATATCAGGTTAACAAGGGTCTTCTCCAGGAGAAGATTGCTCAGGCAGTCAACGAGAAGAAAATTGAAGGCATCTCTGACATGCGCGATGAGTCCAACCGTAAGGGTATGCGTATTGTTTTGGACCTCAAGCGCGATGCGGTTCCACAGGTTGTTCTGAATAACCTGTACAAGAAGACTCAGCTTCAATCCAACTTTGGCATCATTGACCTGGCCTTGGTTGACGGTGTCCCTCGTACGCTTTCTCTTCGCGAGATTCTGCGCCACTACATTGATCATCAGATTGATGTCGTACGCCGTCGTACTGAGTTTGATTTGGATAAGGCTCAGAAGCGCGTCCACATTTTGGAAGGCCTTCTGACCGCAGTTGATAACATCGACGAGATTGTCCACATCATCCGCAGCTCGCAGGATGATACCGAGGCAAAGAAGCGCATGAACGAGCGCTTTGGCCTGGATGAGATTCAGGGCGAGGCAATCCTTCAGATGCGTCTGCGTCGCCTTACTGGCCTGGCACGTCAGGATCTTGTTGATGAGATTTCCCAGCTCAGGCTTGATATTGCCTACTACGAGGATCTTCTCGCCCACGAGGAAAAGATTCTGGCAGTTATCGCTGATGAGCTCCGTGAGATTTCCAACCGCTACGCCGACAAGCGTCGTACGCAAATCTCTGACCAGGACATTCAGAACTTGGACGTCGAGGACCTTATCGCTGAAGAGGATATGGTTGTTACCGTTACTCACGCAGGTTACGTAAAGCGCGTTCCTGTTGAGATTTATCGCTCTCAGAAGCGCGGCGGCAAGGGTGTTCAGGGTGTCTCTCTCAAAGAGAACGATTTTGTTGAGAATCTCTTTGTTGCTTCTACCCACGATTACGTGCTGTTCTTTACCAACTTTGGTAAGGTGTACCGCCTCAAGGTCCACGAGCTTCCGGTTGGTAACAGAACTACTAAGGGTAGCGCCATCATCAATGTCATCGAGACACTTGCAGAGGGTGAGAAGGTCAGGGCAGTTATTACTACCCGCGACTTCCCAGAAGACAACTACCTGATGTTTGCTACTAAACAGGGAATGGTCAAGAAGACAGCAATGTCTGAGTACGACCGTACCCGTAAGGACGGCCTCATTGCAATCAACCTTAAGGATGGCGACGAGCTTGTTAACGTACGCCGTGTCCATCCAGGTGACAAGGTTGTTCTGTGCTCCTCCGACGGCAAGGCAATCCTGTTTGACGAGGCAGAGGCAAGAAGCATGGGACGCGGTACCTCTGGCGTTCGTGGTATCACGCTCAAGGGCGATGCAACTATGCTTGGCATGGAAATTACCAACGGCAACGGTGACCTTTTCGTTATTACCGAGAAGGGCTACGGAAAGCGTACGGCAATTTCTGAGTATCCAGTTCACAAGCGTGGTGGACAGGGCGTCTTTACCATCACAATGACGGAGAAGAAGGGTAACCTGGTTGCCTGCCGCGTTGTTGGTCCTCAGCACGAGATTATGATTATGTCCGAGGAGGGCGTTGTAATCCGCGTCAAGGCTGGCGATATCTCCAAGCTTGGCCGCTCTACTCAGGGCGTCAAGGTTATGAACCTCTCTGGTACTGACGTTGTTTCTGCAGTTGCTCGTATGGTTGCCAACAAGAAGAAGGCTCCTAAGCACGCAGAAAACCAAGGTATGCTTGATCTAATGGCAGCAGGCGCTCGTGATGCTGATGAGGCAGAGTCTGTTGATCTCGGAGATGAAGAGGAAGTGCTGGACGATTCACTGCTGGATGATGACGAATAAGCATTTCAGCTATACGTAATTTGAAGAGCTCAAGGGGTAATTCCCTTGGGCTCTTTTCGTTTACCGAGAAAATCAGCGCGCTAACGGTAATGATTTTTATATAAAAGATGAGTCAGTTGTTTAAAATCCGCCCTAGAGCAGGACTTATGAGAAATCCTCAGGGGAGACATCCTCAATAAACTGACGGAATTCCTCAAGCTCTTGGGCCTGAACGTCCTTCTCGACATCAGTAAAGTCTGGAGCAGCAGCAATTTCTAGAACGCTCTCGTCTGCAAAGATGGGAGCGTTTGTTCTGACTGCCAGCGCAATTGCGTCGGATGGGCGAGCGTCCACGTAAATATGCTCTCCCTCTTTAGAGATGAGCTCAATTTGCGAGAAAAACGTGGTGCCGCGGACGCCCACAATGCGTACGCTTTTGATATCTGCATCTAGAGAATCAAGAACGGAGCGGAGAAGGTCATGCGTTAGAGGTCTCTCGGTAGATTCTTGATCAATGCCAAGACTAATAGCAGATGCCTCAATATTGCCAATCTTGATAGGAAGACTTAAAGAAGAGACGCCGCGTGGGTCATGAAGACGCAGAACAATTACGGAAGAGATAGGTCCTCCTCCGACAACAACTGTCTGTATGTCCATACGCTTCAGCGACACAAACACTCCAAATAGCACGTCTTTTATCAATCTTTGGGCAGATAGTCTACGACTCTCTGTTTTCATTTCATACCCAGTTTCAAGAAAGTTTAAAACAAAACAAAAAAAGTGTTGACCTATGAGAATTATGGAGGTATTATTTTTCCCTGCGTTGGGCCTGTAGCTCAGTTGGTCAGAGCGTCCGGCTGATAACCGGGAGGTCACAAGTTCAAACCTTGTCAGGCCCACCACTTTATGTGACAATAGTCACCCCAACGTTAGCCGAGTCGCCGTTGGGGTGATTATTAAAACCTTCTGGGCCCAACCAGAAGTCAGCACGGGGAATTAGCTCAGCTGGGAGAGCGCGGGCTTTGCAAGCCTGAGGTCAGGGGTTCGATCCCCCTATTCTCCACCAAATGTTCAAGGCCAGGGATTTTCTCCCTGGCCTTTTTGCTTAGACGCCAAAAATATACCGATAGCCGCTAATATCAGCCACTTATCGAATAGTTGAAATATTTTCGAAAAAGTTTGAGTACGATTTACACAGGAGTATGTTCTTTTCATTGGAGTTGTGGATAACCACAAGGAGAGAAAAGAGTTCTTATGTCAAACCTTACTCGTCGCAACTTTTTTGGTGTCAGCGCAGTTGTAGCAGGTTTGGGTATCACCGCCTGCAAAAAGTCCGATTCTGATACTAGCGAGAAAAAAGAATCTGACACCAACTCTACCGATGCTGTTGGCGCACCAGAAGAGCTGGTAAAGGCAGCAAAAGAAGAGGGTAAGCTGATTGTTTATGGCTCTTGTGAGGAAGAGTACCTAAACGCAGTTTGTTCTAACTTCAAGAGCCTGTACGGCATTGATGTTCAGATGCAACGTCTCTCAACTGGAGAAGTTGCTGCAAAGATTGAGGAAGAGAACGGTCATCCATCAGCTGACGTCTGGTTTGGCGGAACAACCGATCCTTACAATGTCACCTCCTCAAAGGGTCTTCTTGAGCAGTATGAGCCAAAGAATGCATCACATCTTATTTCCGATAAGTTCAAGAGTACCAACAAAGACTGGTACGGAATTTATAAGGGCATTCTGGGCATTCTGTACGATAAGGATGAGCTTCAGCGCCTTAAGCTTGATGTTCCTCAGGATTACAAAGACCTTATTGATCCTAAGTATAAGGGCCTTATTTGGTCTTCTAACTACAACACCGCAGGTACTGCAAAGCTGATTATTAACACCGTTATTCAGAAGTACGGTCATGATCAGGGTATTCAGTATCTTGTTGACCTTGATAAGAACATTGCTCAGTACACCAAGAGTGGCTCTGGTCCTTCCAAGGCTATTGGAGCCGGTGAGTGCACCATCGGAATTGGTATGCTCCACGATGGTATTTATCAGATTGTTGACCAAGAGCATGAGAATGTTGGTCTTCAAATTCCAAGCTCTGGCGCATCATACGAGGTTGGTGCAACCGCAATCTTCAAAGGCGCTGCACATCCAAACGCAGCTAAGCTCTGGATTGAGTATGCATTGTCTCCAGCTTGTGTCGATCTTGCTCAGAAGAACGGCTCTTACCAGTTCCTGGTAATTGACGACGCAAAGCAGCCTGAGATTGCAACTGAGTACGGTCTTGATCCAAATAACGTTATGGACTACAACTTCGAAGATGCTAAGAAAAACACCGAGCAGTATGTCAAGGACGTTATGCAGGCACTTGGTGGCGGAGACAGCCGCTTTAAGACCGAGTAAACACCACGCGGATAAGCAACTAAACAATGCTGTTGCTCAAGATCTGAGTGGCAGATTATATTGGGTAGGCAGAGATCTGCCTACCCAGTTCCACATAGAGCTTTGCGTATAGGTTTAGTGTTTCAGAGTTAGGACCAGCATGGCAAAATCCCAGAGCGCTCGACTTGAGCGAAAAAAGCTCCTTGGCGATCCAATTTTGATAACGACCATTGTCGTTCTTATCGCCTTCTTAACCCTTTTTATTCTGTATCCTCTTGCCATTCTTATGGTTGACTCTGTAGTCTCCGATAACGGAGTTACCTTTGATGTCTTTACTCGCGTCTTGGCCATGCCTTCCTTTAGCCATGCAATTACCAATACCCTTAGAGTTGGTTTTGCGGTAGGCATTTTATCAGCGCTTATTGGTCTTCTTTTTGCGTATGTTGAAGTGTACGTAAAGCTCCGAACAAAGTTTATGACAGGACTTTTCCGCGTGGTTTCCATGCTTCCTGTTGTTTCTCCGCCTTTTGTACTGTCCCTTTCCATGATTATGATGTTTGGCAAGAAAGGCCTGATTACTCGAGGTCTTCTTGGAATTTTTGACAACAACATCTATGGTTTCTGGGGCATCTTTATTGTTCAGACCATGTCGTTCTTCCCTGTGTGCTACATGATGCTTAAGGGTCTGCTTAAAAACATTGATCCGTCTCTTGAAGAAGCAGCCCGTGACATGGGCGCAAGCCGCTGGAAGGTATTTACCAGCGTTACGCTTCCTCTTATTTTGCCTGGCCTGGGCAACGCATTTCTCGTCTCATTTATTGAGTCAATCGCAGACTTTGCTAATCCAATGATTATTGGTGGTTCGTACGATACCCTGGCAACAACCATTTACCTGCAAATTACAGGCGCGTACGACAAGCAGGGTGCGGCTGCAATGGCTGTTGTCCTTCTTTCCATTACGCTGCTCATGTTTGTTGTTCAGAAGTTTGTACTGGAAGCAAAGAGCACGTCCACGCTCTCGGGCAAAGCAACGCGAGCTAGGATGCTTATTACAGACAACTCTGTTCGCATTCCACTTACTATCCTTTGCGCGCTGGTAGCACTCTTTGTTATTGGCATGTACCTCTGCGTTCCTTATGGTTCGTTTGTTCGTTCTTGGGGCTCAAATTACGAGTTAACTACCAAGTGGTTTGAGCAGGTATTTACCAAGTATCACGGTCTGCAAGCCTTTAGCGACTCGTTCATGCTCTCGCTTATTGCGGCACCAATCACTGCTCTGCTCTCGATGATTATTTCCTATCTGGTAGTAAAACGTCGCTTCCGTGGTCGCGGCTTTATCGAAGCTGTATCCATGCTTGCTATGGCAGTTCCTGGTACAGTTTTGGGCGTTGGTTACATTCGTGGTTTCTCAAGCGGTGTCATGCACACAGGATTTTTGCAAGGCCTGTATGGCACAGGACTCATCTTGATTATTGTCTTTGTCGTACGTTCGCTTCCAACAGGAACCCGCTCTGGTATATCGGCACTTCGACAGATTGATAAATCAATCGAGGAGTCCGCGTATGACATGGGCGCCGACAGCTTTACGGTGTTTATGACCGTTACGCTGCCGCTGATTAAAGACTCGTTCTTGTCAGGCTTGGTAACGGCGTTTGTTCGTTCCATCACCGCAATTTCTGCAGTTATTCTCTTGGTCACACCAGAGTTCCTGCTCATTACTGTTCAGATCAATGAGTTTGCGGGCAAGGGTTCATATGGTATGGCCTGCGCCTTCGCAACAATTCTGATTGTTATTACCTATGGCTCGGTATTGCTTATGAATTGGGCCATCAAACACTTTGGCACCAGCCGAGCACTCAAGGAGGAGTAACACATGGCTACAGAGAAAAAAGGCGTTCGCCTTGAGCACATTTCCAAGATTTATCAGGATCAGAAGACCGGTAAAGACTTCTACGCAGTTCAAGACGCCAACATCACCATTGCTCCTGGCGAATTTGTAACGTTGCTTGGTCCTTCTGGCTGCGGAAAGACTACCATCCTGCGCATGATTGCCGGTTTTGAGAGCCCTGATGAGGGAAAGATTTTCCTCGGCGACGAGCAGATTGATGAGCTCACTCCAAACAAGCGCGACACGGCAATGGTGTTCCAGAGCTATGCGCTGCTTCCTCACTACAATATCTTTGACAATGTTGCCTATGGCCTCAAGCTCCGCAAAATGGACAAGGCAGTAATTCGCGAGAAGGTCCTTCATATCCTGGGTCTTGTTGGACTTGAGGGTATGGAAGAGCGTATGACCAACCAGCTTTCTGGTGGTCAGCAGCAGCGTGTTGCTTTGGCACGCGCTCTGGTTATTGAGCCAAGCGTCCTTCTCTTCGACGAGCCTCTTTCAAACCTTGACGCTAAGCTGCGCGTTGACATGCGTAACGAGATTCGTCGCATTCAACAGGAGGCTGGCATTACTGCTATCTACGTTACACATGACCAGTCAGAGGCAATGGCGCTTTCTGACAATATCATCATTATGAAAAAGGGTGTTGTGGACCAGGTTGGCGATCCTCAGACGGTTTACTATCACCCAGCAGACGAGTTTGTTGCAGATTTCATTGGTGAGTCCAACTTCCTGCACGCAACAGTAGCAGAGAAGATTAACGCTGAGACGGCACTTTGTCGCTTTGAGGGTCACGAGTTTGAGGTTAGCGGCTGTTCTCACCTGGATAAGGGTAAAGAGTGCTGCATTGTTCTTCGCCCAGAGTCCGCACGCCTTGCTGATGAGGGAACGCTTGCCTGCGAGGTAGTGCTTTCTCGCTTCATGGGCCACTACCAGAACTACCACGTTATGGTTGGAGACACGCTCATCAAGATTACGGACTTCAACCCTCGCACTCACAAGATTTACAACGTTGGTGACCACGCTTTTGTTGACTTCACCAAGGACGAGGTTCACGTTCTGTAAGCGTCCAATTTTGGACAGATATCTGACAAACCTAAGAGGTCGAAGGCTTTTTGTTTTCGACCTCTTTTCTTGTGCGATGTATCATAGAGAACAATAGTTACAAAAACGATGTTAAGGAGCGGCATGGCTGAAAACGACGAGCGCAAAGATGGAGTTTCTCCCCAGCTTGATATGCTCTCAACTGAGCTGCTTGGGGATGCGTTTGACCTGCTTGCAGATGGCCAATCACTCAACGTTTTGCTTGTAGTTGAGGACGCGTCAGGCACGGTTGCAAGCTATGAGTTCTCCGATGACGGCCCAGAGGAGCTGCTTGAGGGCGCCCATAAGCGCGTGCTTGACCTAGCAAAACAGAAGGGCGATAAAGAAGCGGGACTTGAAGAGCCTGTTCGCTATGCGCTTGTATATGAGGGAGCCATTCAACTGCTCAAAGAGGGCGGTTACGAAGATGCCGTGCTTCTTGAGTTTGGCGAGAAGGGCTATAAGAGTTTCTCGGCATATTCTTTAGTTCACGGAAAAGGCCAAGGCGACCAGTTTGTGTGGTCTGATCCAGCGCCAGCAGGAGAGCTTGAGCCACTTCTGTAATGAAAAAGCTGCGTTCATTGAAATTTCTGGACGCTCTAGGCATGTAATTGCACTAAAGTTCTAAAGCTGATAAAAATTGGACCTGAACTATTCAAGTCTAAGCACATACCTTCGAGAGATAGAGACTTATGCGTCAAGACAACATCAGAAATATTGCTATCATCGCCCACGTTGACCACGGTAAAACCACCATGGTTGACCAGATGCTCAAGGCAACCGATGCATTCCGCGAGAACCAGCAGGTTCAAGAAAGAATTCTGGACTCCAATGATCAGGAGCGTGAGCGCGGAATTACTATTCTGGCAAAGAACATCTCTATTGAGTACAAGGGCGTCAAGATTAACGTTATTGATACCCCTGGCCATGCTGACTTTGGTGGCGAGGTAGAGCGCGTTCTTAAGATGGCCGACGGCGCACTTCTTCTGGTTGACGCAGCTGAGGGCCCTATGCCACAGACGCGCTTTGTTCTGCGCCACGCCATTGACGCAGGTCTTTCTATCATGATGGTTGTCAACAAGATTGACCGCGACGGTGCTCGTCCAGAGGCTGTTGTCAACGATTCTCTTGATCTTATGATGGACCTTGGCGCAACCGATGAACAGCTTGAGTTTACCATGGAGCACGTTGTCTTTGCTTCTGGCGTTAACGGCTACGCTCGCCTTGATCCAAATGATGACAATGACAACATGTTCCCTCTTCTCGACATGATTATCGACGGCCTTCCAGCTCCAGATGTTGATATCGATGGCCCTCTTGCTATGCAGTGCGTCACTATCGACCACTCTGATTACCTGGGCCGTATTGGTATTGGTCGTGTGTATTCCGGAACCGTTCATACCGGTGACAAGATTCTTGTTGTCAAAAACGATGGCTCCCGCGCCATGAGCCAGGTCAAGCAGCTGTTTACCTTTGACTACCTGGGTCGTAAGGAGTGCGATGAGGTTGACGCAGGTGATATTGCGGCAATCGTTGGCGTTGATAAAACTGATATTGGTGACGTCTACACTGATCCAGAGAACCCTGTTGAGTTGGACCCAATTGAGATTGATCCACCAACCCTTTCTATTATTTTTGAGCCTTCTACCTCGCCACTTGTTGGTCGCGAGGGAGACATTGTTGGTGGCCGTCAGCTCAAAGAGCGCCTGATGACAGAGCGCGAGAATAACGTCACCATGCGCATTGAGGAGCTTCCTGATAAGACCGGTATTGAGGTTTCTGGCCGTGGTATTTTGCACCTCTCCGTTCTTATGGAGAGCATGCGTCGTGAGGGCTTTGAATTCCAGGTTGGTCGTCCTCGCGTTCTGTTCAAGAAGGACGCCCAGGGTCACACACTTGAGCCTATTGAACAGGCCGTTGTTGAGTGCAACCCAGAGTATGCCGGCAAGGTCATTGAGGTCTTTGGCAACGTTGGCGGCACCATGTCCATCATGGACACTGGCGAGACTCAGACGCACCTTGAGTTCAAGATTCCAACCCGCGGCATCATGGGCCTCAAGACGCGCGTCATGAACGTTACCCACGGTGACGCTGTCTTCTACCACACTTTCCTTGAGTACGGTCCTTTTGCAGGTGATATTGGTAGCCGCCAGAACGGTGCCATGATTTCCATGTCCACTGAGAAGGCTGTTGCGTATGCACTTGGTACGCTCCAGGAGCGCGGCCAGCTCTTTGTTTCGCCAGGTGTTGAGTGCTACGAAGGCATGCTGGTTGGTGAGCGTTCAAGGCCAGGCGACATGGTTGTTAACATTGCGCGCACCAAGTCTTTGGGCAACCAGAGGTCTTCAACTGCAGACATTTCAGTTCAGTTGACTCCTCCACGCCTGTTTACGCTGGAAGAGGCTCTGGAGTACATCATGGACGACGAGCTTGTTGAGATCACGCCACAAAACATCCGCATGCGTAAGCGTATTCTTTCCGAGACTGAGCGCCGTAAGTGGGCAGTCCGTAACGGTATGGTCAAGAAGTAACAGCGTCGTTTACAGATAACCAATCTGGCGAGAAAAACTTGCAGCCGCAAGGGTTTCTCGCCAGTTCTGTTTTAGGCGGATTTTAATAAAGTGCTGGTAAACGGTATGTGAAGGCGATGCAAAACCGCCCAGAACCGCCCAAAACCGCCCGATTGTGGCTGGGCGCTACTTTGAGGGACCGTTCTGCTCAGGCTGCTTACCTGGCTTCTGAGGTTTATGACGAAGCTTATTGACGCTGCGCATGACATGTGGCGTAAGGTCAACATCTGCAGGTGAAAGCACGTTGTATTTGAGCGACCAGCGCCTAAGGCCAACGGTAACCACAACGCAGATAACAGCTGCCCAAATTTTGGTGACGCCCGCATAAGAAACAAGAGCCCAATAGGAGGTTGCGCCTGCAACTGCGCAAAATGCATAGAGATTGCTTCGCTGGAAAATGCGAGGGATGTCGCCAAGAAATACGTCGCGAAGCATGCCGCCACCAACACCCGTGATGCTTCCCATCAGAATAACCGAGAAGGGGAGCAGGTGATATACCAGGGCTTTATCGGTACCAACAACGGCAAAGAGACCAACAGAGATAATGTCGGTCCACTCAAGCATGCGCGGAAATCTACCAAGCGGCTCGGGGAACATAAATAGCAAAACGGCGGTAAAAACTGCCGCAGGAATGGCGTACGGCGAGTTAAGCATGTAAACGCCGCCCTCTTGCATCATGACGTCTCTAATAAGTCCGCCGCCCAGGCCGCCTAAAAGGCCAAGACCCACAAAGCCCACAAGGTCCAAGTGTCGATCTCGTGCAACTAAAATTCCCGAGATTGCACCAATAATTACTGTTAGAAGGTCCAGCCAGTAGGGGATGCCCACAGAAATTGCATCTGTGCCATAAGGCGAGAAAAACGGTGGCATCCATACCTCCTACTGGTGTTTTACTTTTTATGAGTATGACAATACTACACAAGTATTAAAAATACACAGAACTTCTCGTCCTATATTGGTGAGAAATCCGCTATACTGTCCCGTGCGGTTTTATATGGAGAGTTGTCCGAGTGGCCGAAGGAGCACGATTGGAAATCGTGTAGGCGTCTAAAGCGTCTCCAGGGTTCAAATCCCTGACTCTCCGCCAGAATTTTCACGGCGCCTACGGGCGCCGTTTCACCCTTCGGAGGGGTGGCAGAGTGGTTGAATGCGGCGGTCTCGAAAACCGTTTACCCCTTCGGGGGTACGAGGGTTCGAATCCCTCCCCCTCCGCCATTTAAATGTCAGGGCAGGTGCCGTTGAGCACCTGCCCTTTTTGTATCGAGCTCGTGTG
>CAUTOT010000002.1:0-38601 GCA_963539765.1 uncultured Atopobium sp.
GAGGCTCAGAAGCTGGACGGCGTTCAGTTCCTGGCACAGGGCACCATTTACCCTGACATTATTGAGTCTGGTGCTCGCAAGACGGGCGGCAAGGCTGCAACCATCAAGAGCCACCACAACCTGATTCCATTCCCAGAAGGCGTTCACTTTGATCTGATTGAGCCTCTGGATCACTTCTTCAAGGACGAGGTCCGCGCGCTGGGCGTTTCTCTTGGTCTGCCAGAGAACCTTGTCTACAGACAGCCTTTCCCAGGTCCTGGTCTTGCTATCCGCATCATTGGCGACGTTACCCCAGAAAAGCTTGAGATTCTCCGCAATGCCGATGCTATTGTCCGAGAAGAGATTGATGCTTACAATGCTCAGCTCTTTGACGAGACAGGCAATCGCAACTCCGAGCACAGCGTGTGGCAGTACTTTGCCGTGCTACCCGACATTAAGTCCGTTGGTGTAATGGGCGATGAACGTACGTATGCTCGTCCAGTTATCCTGCGCGCCGTTGAGTCCAGCGACGCTATGACCGCTGACTGGGCAAAGCTCCCATACGAGCTGCTAACCCGCATTTCTTCTCGCATCGTCAGCGAGGTTGCTGGCGTTAACCGCGTAGCCTACGACATCACTCCAAAGCCACCTGCGACCATTGAGTGGGAATAATTACAGTGCAATAACGTATTAGTTTATGAGGTGCTTCAGGGATTCCTGAAGCACCTCATTTTTTGCAGTTGGAGCAGATAATACGCAAGCCACCTGAAAATCACTCATCTAAATGTTGCGAACCTGCAAGTTTTTTCGGTCATCCCAACCCGAGTATCTCAATGAATCATTACGTAGAGTCATTTAAGTAATACATGACTTCAGGTCTCTCACGTCGCGACCAGTGACGTTGAGCGTGGCGGAGCTGCTGCCGCGAGCCTTGCGGCGAAGGACCATGGTCTCGTCCGCGTAGCCCATCAGTCCGTTGAATCCGTTGATGGTGTTGAACACGTCGCCGTCGCCCATCTAACGCGTGTGATGCACCACCAGCGTCGCAACCTTCCGCTCGTCGGCAAAGGACTTCAACGCTCCCATATCCTCATAGTCCGCGGAGTAGACGCTCTGGTTGCCGGGTGTTCGGACTGTCTGGAACGTGTCAATGATGATCATCTTCATATCTGTATGCTCATCGGCGAAAGCGCCGAGCTGCTCCATCAGGCTGCTGCCGATGCACTCGACGAAGACGACGCAGCGCAGGTTGTCATTGGTCTCGTTCATGAGTCGCTGTAGACGTCCCTGAACGCGGTTGAAGGTGTCTTCAAGGCAGAGGTAGAGGAGACACAATGCCCTTCGCGGTCGCAAAGCCCCAGAGCGGCTCTCCCGTCGCTACGCAGAGCGCTGGGTCCAGCCCGAACCACGACTTTCCAATCTTTGGGTCTCCCGCGATCAGGGTAAGCCCACAGGGAACCAGGTCCTCAACCACCCAGCCGGGCTGCTCTAGCGGGTTTTCCAGTAGCCACTGGGCAGTGCGAACCACCAGCTTTCGCATCAGACCACCTCCAAGGGCCTGGAGGCGTACACATGTTAGCGACCTCGGACGTCCTTTGCCGTGACCATGTCCAATGCGGCGCAGACGGTATCGGACGCGGTCATTGGTGTCCATCAGGTAGCGCAAAGGTCCTCCTCGCCGGCCATGAATCGAAGCCATGGCGGAGATGCTCCTGCTCCATGGCGTCCATCCTGGTAAAGTAGCTGCTAGTCGCTTGCATGGTGCCCTCCGTTCGCAAAGGGCTTATAATCATTGTGAGTTCGGGAGCTGGTTTCGCTTTGGTTGGCACCGTTCGTGCCGCCCGAGAAACAGGCCGTCTCTGGGGAAACAACAATAATCCCCCCCGAAAGCGTAGAGAACCATAACAAGTAAGTCAGCAAAAGTAGACAATCAACGAGTAACAACAATGAAGGCAATGAGTAAACGTGGAGGAAGAATGGCTACCACAAACTCCGTGGATATCGACGTAGTCTCTAGGACACAAGGCGGTATTTCTACTGAAACCAACGTTCAATCAATCAGAAACGAGATAGGGCAATATCTTCAAATTAATAATATGAACTTCTTAATTGGTGCTGGTTGTTCTAGCAACATCGTTGAAGATGAAACAGGTAATCTGTTAGAAACCGGGATTCCTGGAATGGCTCAGCTGTTTGAAGGCTTTTGCAAAGAGAACGTAAATTTCGATATCGCAGGAAAGCAGATAGTGGGCGAATTCGATTCAAATCTTGAAAAAATGCTCGAGTCAATGGGCTCTATTCAAATCACAAACGACATTTTTCAGGTCGATGATGCCATTTCTGACAAAATCACTGCTGTAAAGCGCTTCTTATTTAAAGAAATCAAAAATGGGCATGATAGTCCCCAAGTTCTAGACCTTTACAAATCTTTCTATATGCGCATTTCCGGTCCAAATCGAAAAACACCAATCAACGTATTTACTACCAACTATGACCTGTTCAATGAAAAAGCTCTTGATGATTTGCGATTCCCCTACAACAACGGTTTTTCTGGTACTTACAGCCGCAAATTCAATCCTGCAAGCTATAGATATACATTTGTAGAAAGCATCAATCTTTCTACTGACGTATGGGAGCAGATTCCACATTTCTTCAGTCTCTATAAGCTTCATGGCTCTATTTCTTGGAAGAAATCTGGATTGGAAGTGCTTGAAGTCAATCCGAACACAATAACCGAAGATGATGCAGTAATGATTTACCCTACCCCCATGAAAGATAGGTCAACGCTAATGACCCCATATTCGGACTTATTTAGGGCTATGGAAAACGCCATCTCAAAGCCTAACAGTGTACTTATAACCATGGGGTACAGTTTTGGAGACGATCACATCAACAGACTGATTACTAATGCTTTAGCGGTTCCTTCATTCAAATTAATCGTATTTGGATTGGGAGATAATATCAAAAAACTAAATACTCTTAAGGATCGACGAATCATCATTATTAACTCACCTGGAAAGATTCACTATTTCAAAAACATTATCGAAAAAGTTTTGCCGTCAATCGCGGAAGAAACTATTGAGAGCATTGAAGACCAAGAGCATGCCGATTCAGCAAAACTTCTCTTTTGCGACTAGCTAGGAGGAGGCTTTCGTGAGCACCAAATCAATTGGAAGATTAATTTCAATCAATACGGACTCTGTTGTCGGGGAAATTCAAGATGATTTAGGAAACTACATAAACACTCGAGATGGTATTAATTTTGTTGGAGAAGTTGGTTCGTATCTTTCCATTCACGAATCGAACCGCACTCTAATACTTGAGGTTGTTGGCGTTTCCGACAGAGCAACCTCAGGAAATAACGACTATTCTCGCCCAACTAACACACGTTATGTCGCACTCAATATGGTTGGAGAAATTACGAGCGGAGAGTTTCAGTTTGGCGTTTCAAGACTGCCGCAAATATATTCTGACCTACAAATCATCTCAACGAACGAACTAAGAACAATGCTCGAAGTTGGTTTAGAAGAAAGCACCGTAAAATTTGATCCATCAGGGCATGCTCTTACAAAAGCGATTCTGCTCGACATTGGCCAGTCGGTCGTATTTCCAGATTACCCGGTCAGAGTAAACATTGATCGGTTCTTCGGGTTTCACTTCGCAGTGTTTGGAAATACGGGTGCTGGTAAATCGAACACAATTGCACGAATTCTTCAGAACGTATTTGAAAAGAATGAGCTGTCAGCAAAAGGGGCGAAGATTGTACTTATCGATTCAAACGGAGAATACTCGCAGGCTTTCTCGAAGATTAATTCAACGAACCCCGATATTCAGCTGTCGACACTATCGATGGACTCAGCAGATTTAACAAAGAAAAAACTCGAGATACCTGTTTGGGCATTATCAGCTGATGATTGGGCTGTTTTGCTCAGTGCATCCGAAAAGACTCAGCTGCCTGTGTTGAGACGCGCTATCTCCATCGCGAGAATTCTGTACGACAAAAAGAACACCAATGAAAAGCTCAAAGCACACATTGTTGCCAGTGCCACTCTAGGCATCCTCAGGAGCTCAGATTCATCTCCTTCCAAGTCAGACAAGGCAACTGCTCTCTTGGCTTCGTTCGGATCCGGGGATTTGAATCTTAAATCGAGTGCAGGTGAAAAGGAATTGGGTACGTGTCTGTCGATCAGTTACGGCAATTTCAAGGACGAACAAACGGCTATCGAGATTCTTTCAAAACATATTGATCCCACCTTGATAGATAACAATCGTTCTTCTGCCTTGGTTCCATATTCGCTGGAGGAATTCGCGAGCGCCGTTGACTTTGCCGTGATGTACGAAGGAAGTCTAAGCACTCAACGCATTCAGGAATACACTGCGACCCTCACGACAAGACTGCAATCACTAATTGAGGGAAATCACGGTAATTTTCTCAAAAAAACGAGTTTCGCCACGTTAAACCAATATATTGAAAACCTGCTTGGTTCTTGTCAGATTGTTGATATTGATATTAGTTCTTTGGATGATTCCTCTGGAGAAGTAATAACAAAAGTGTTGGCGAAGCTTCTCTTGGATTACTTAAAGTCTCTTCCACAAAAGGCAAGTATGCCTATAAACCTCATTATTGAAGAAGCGCATAGATACATTAGGAACGAGCAAGTGAGCGGCGCATTGAGCTACAATATTTTTGAGCGCATAGCGAAGGAAGGCCGAAAATACGGTCTTCTATTAGGAATATCATCACAACGACCGAGTGAACTCTCAAAAACTGTCGTGTCACAATGCAGTAACTTCATAATCCACAGAGTGCAAAATCCTGATGATCTGCAATACATTTCACGAATGGTTCCCTACATCAACAAAGGCATTATTGAACGACTAACGTATCTTCAAACTGGAACGGCTCTTGTCTTTGGCACAGCTATCAATTTGCCGACACTGACTTCATTCATCCAAGCTGAACCGCGAACCGATAGCGCAAGCGCAAGAATATCCGATCATTGGTATATAGAATAACGCCTGCAATTGTTGCTTATTAATGTGAGTATAAATTGAGTACCATTTGACTGCCAACTGAGTAAACTTGAGCCAACTGGAACTCTCTAATTCAACTCTAGTAAATAGTGTCATCAGTTTTGCTTAAAGAGTTGAAATATGATCCAGCAGAGATTCTTTTTAGTTCCAGTTTGAATTAACTCCTTGCTCACGTTGCGAGGAGTTTTTTATTAATAAATAGTTGCGGATGATATCACGTTATCGTGATTTCTTTATTAAAAGAAAGAATACATATGCCTACATTTTCACGGATTTACGGGATAGTTATAAGCATATATTTCTTGGACTCAGAGCACAATCCGCCGCATATACATGCAATTTACAGTGAGGATACCGCAGCCTTTGATATTAATTCGGGCGAGGAGATTGATGGGAGTCTGCCGCTTCGTGCTGCTGGTATGGTTTGCGAGTGGATAGAGATTCATCAAACTGAGCTTATGGTTATGTGGGAGACGTAAGAATTTAAGAAGATCGAGCCACTCGTCTAAAGGGGGCAGATTATGAAATTTCATAAGGTTAAAGAAGTTTCTGCTCTGACTGACTTAAAGTTGAGTGTTCAGTTTACTAATGGGACTACAAAAATTTACGATGTAGCTTCACTTATGCATCATTTTTCGGCTTTTAAGCTTCTAAAAGATGAATCATTGTTCAGAGATGTTGCAGTTGATCAAGGTAGCTACGGTATTATCTGGAACGATGACCTTGATCTCTCTTGTGATGAGGTATGGGAGAACGGAACGGAAGTTACGACTCTGTTCGATGGACTTATATCGTTTTCAGACGCTAGCAAACTCTGTGATCTAAGTGAGTTCACTCTGCGCAAGGCTGTTGCATACGGCAAAATAGTTTCAGGAGTGGATGCTCGTAAGCATGGTAAGCAGTGGATTGTTAACCGTGATGCTATGTTGCGTGAGTACGGCAATCCCGTGTGCTAGAGGCTAAAAATATTCAACCTCAATTGAATGTCTACTTCTTGCCGATACCGGCAAGAAGTAGACATTTTTACATAAGAATTTTTCTATGTTTTTTGCCGATGACGTTTCTGCTCAAGGTTATCGCACGGCTGTTTCTTGTTATCGAGAGTCTTTCAAGCTACTATAAGTTCAATTGATTCACCAGGGCCTTTGGCAAGCGCTGGTGCGAGAAGGGATTAGGTGCATGAAGAACTAGCGATACTCATAAAACCCGAATTCACGTAACGTCGCCGACGACACTACCGCGGGTGTAGTATTGCTTAATCATGTCTTAATTTATAGCCATTTACCTGTGCATAGTTGCATGCTACTCCGCGTGGTCTTCGGCAGAACCGAGGTATCATGCAGCTTAATCTTTCAAATATTGAATATACCTATCCATCAGCGGTAGAGCCCACTTTACATGATGTGACTATTACACTCCCACAGAGATGGACCGGCTTTGTTGGTAATAACGGATCTGGTAAAACAACCCTCGCACGTATCGTATGTGGTCTCTTGCAACCTGACAGGGGAGTTATAAGCCCATCGTTTTTCTCGGTATATTGTGCACAAAATGCAACGGAGGCACCAGCTAATCTTTTTGATTTTGCGGTTGCCTATGATGATGCGGCAATTAAGTTGAGGCAAGAGCTTTCTTTGGAGGATGATTGGCCTTGGCGTTTTGAGGCGCTTTCGTGTGGTCAGCAGAAACGACTCCAGGTAGCATGTGCTTTATGGGCATCACCTGACGTTCTTGTGCTCGATGAGCCCACTAATCATGTGGATGTATCAACAAAACACGCTCTTTTTTCGGCTTTGTCGCAGTTCAAGGGCATTGGGGTGCTTATTTCACATGATAGGGAGCTGTTGGACAAGCTCTGTACTCAATGTTTGTTTGTAGCTAACGGCACGGTAAACATGAGAGTCGGTGGTTATTCCCAGGCATCATCCCAGGTAGAGCTTGAACGGTCTAGCGCATTACACGCAAAAGAAGCGGCACAAAAAGAGAAGACTCGCCTTGAGCGAGAAGCCCAACGGCGCAGAGAAGAGGCTTCTAGAGTTCAGGCGCGCAAAAGTGGAAGAACTATTGACAAGCATGACAGTGATGCGCGTGCAAAAAAGCGGGGCTATATAGTTTCAGGCCAAGATGGTAAAGCGGGAAAATTGGCTGTACGCATGTTGGATAGACTTGAGAAGGCAACAGGTAAAGCCACAGGTATTCAGGTTGAGAAACAATACGATTCCAATATCTGGCTGGATAGTGAAGCAAGTAATAGAAAAGTTTTATTGAGGATGGAGCCTACTGACATTCTTATGGGAGAGAGCTACCTACAAACTCCACCGCTGTTTATTGGCAACACGGATCATATTGGCGTTGTTGGCGATAATGGCTGTGGTAAAACAACGCTGATAAAGAAAATTATTTCAAGTATTTCTGACGATGTGCGGATGTTATATATTCCTCAAGAGCCAACTGAACTGCAAAAAACAGAGACAGTAAGAAAAATCAAAGGGCTATCAAACTCCCAGCGTGGAAGAGTGTTGTCTATTGTGGCACAACTCAACTCAGATCCCGATTATGTTCTTGCAGGTGAGTCAACCAGTCCAGGTGAAATGAGAAAGCTTATGCTTGCGCTGGGAATGCTCGAATCACCAGAGCTTATCGTAGTGGACGAGCCAACTAACTATTTGGACCTTGGTTCAACCGTAGCGCTTGAACGTTTACTGTCTGAATATCCAGGAGCTTTGTTGTTGGTCTCACATGATCTCTCGTTGGTTGATTCCGCTACATCGATAAAATGGAGCATTCGGCGATCAAATGACAACTTTGAGCTTGTGGTGCAATAGGGGCGAGAAACACATTGGACAGTTACAAGAATTCGCGTTTGTGTTTGAGTAGCTCACCGACACAGACCGCTGCTTTTATACCGCTCGCCGTAGTTGTTTAAGCAAACTAACTTTTGCTGAAAAATTTTATATAAACTGAAAGGTCAAACTGATTTCTTCTGGGATTTCTCGTGTTTTAAGCATGGATTTCGGAGGGACCTATGCTTCACTTTAATCACGATTCAAAGCAAGAAACCAACGAGGGACATGCGAGCGCGGGAGCTGCTGGTGCGGGCGCCGCAGGCGCGGGTGCTGCTGGCAGTGCAGGCGCTGCTGGTGCAGCGGGCACTACGAGCGCTGGAGTCCCCAACATTCCCACGCCGCCCGAGGGATATCAGCAGGCAGCATTTGCATCCACGTTGCCAACGGTTGCTGATCAGACAACTAACCTAGGCTCGCAGATAGGCGTCATTTCACCAGGTGAGAGCGAAGAGGACGCCGAGGCTCGTGAGGCATACGAAAGTTTGGCACGTCACCGCAAAGCTCGTCGTAAAAAGAAGCTTATTAAGGCAGGAATAGCCGCCGGAGTCTTTGTTCTTCTCGTCATATTGTTTATCTTGCCTATGTGCCAGGGCGTCCAGAACCAAAACACTACCGTTATGCCAAGCACTGCGTTTGTTACGCGCGGCGAGTTCAGCGATTCCGTTTCCGCATCTGGATCCATCAAGCCCGTGTCGTCAACTGTGGTAACTCCCGAGGTAGATGGCATTATTCAGGATGTTCAGGTTTCTGAGGGCACGTACGTTCATAAGGGTGACAAGCTCTTTACTATCAAGAATGACGAGCTAGATAAGGCTGTTCGTAAGGCATCTCAGCAGGTAAAAGCAGCCGAGAACGAGGTTAGTAAGGCGCGCTCGGCTCTGGCGTCTGCTCGCAATGGTGTCTCTGAGGCGGGCGAGGACGGACAAGAGACAAACGCTGCGTCCATTGCTGCTGCCGTGGAAGCAGCGGAGGCAAATCTGGAGAGCGCTCAGATTGCGCTGGAAGAGGCTCGATCTGCTTACAACGACGCACTTGCCCAGGCAGATAAGCGTGTAGTCACCGCTCCATGCGACGGCACGGTCATCGTGATGAATGCGGTGAATGGCGCCTCTGTTGGGTCGTCCGCACCAGGAACTGGCAATGCCGGTCCTCTGATCACTATCGCAGACCTTTCTCAGATGAAAGTAAACGTTCAGATTAACGAGGTAGACATTTCTCGCATCGCCGTTGACCAGAAGGCACAGGTCAGCTTTACAGCTCTGCGAGATTTGTATTGCGACGCCGTGGTGACTCACGTTTCTGCTGTCTCGTCCAACGGTGCCGACGCGGGCGCAAGTTACGATAACCCTGGTCGATCCATTGTTTCCTACACCGTTGACCTGCTTATTAGCAGTCCCGACGCCTCCATCAAGCCGGGTATGACCGCCAACGTGGACATCATGATTCAGCATATGGACAACGTGCTGACCGTGCCTCTTGTTGCCGTTATGGACGACGGCGACGGAGCTTACGTCAACGTGGTTACTTCTCGTGACGAGAAGGGATATCCGCAGGTAAAGCGTGTACCAGTGACCGTAAAGGCACAAAGTTCTACGACGGCCGTCATTGAGGGTGCTGGTATTGAGGACGGCACTGAGGTGATGATTGGCGGTGGCGCCGGCGGCCCATCTCAAGGTGCGGCGATGGACGCTCCCGCAGGTGCAACGTCCGGCTCGACGACCAGCTCGGGCACCGACGCAACGTCTGGCTCAACAGGCTCCAAAGATTCCAAGTAGGCGACGCGCATGTCCAAGGTAATTGAGGTACATAAGCTGCATCGCATTTACGAGACGGCTGCGGGTTTGACACACGCTTTACGTGGCGTTTCGCTGACTGTGGAGAAGGGCGAGTTTCTTTGCATCATGGGTCCATCAGGCTCGGGCAAATCAACCCTGATGAACATTTTGGGTTGCCTGGATACGCCTACTGCTGGTTCGTACAAGCTCGAGGGACTTGAGGTTGCAGATCTTTCCGATGACGACTTGGCGGAGATTCGCGCCACGCGTCTGGGCTTTGTTTTCCAGTCATTTAACCTGCTACCGCGCACTACGGTGCTGCGAAACGTTATGTTGCCGCTCATCTACTCGGACATTCCCGCAAAAGAGCGAGAGTTGCGTGCTTGGAAGGCGCTACGTTCTGTTGGCCTGCCCGAGGAGTACTACGAGCATAAGTCCAATGAGCTTTCCGGCGGTCAGGTGCAGCGCGTTGCCATTGCTCGAGCGCTGGTTAATGACCCAGCGGTCATTTTTGCCGATGAGCCAACAGGCAACCTGGACTCTGCAACAAGTGAGATGGTACTCAACACGTTCAAGTCCATGCAGGAGCGCGGCAAAACAATCGTGCTGATTACTCATGACCCCGAGACTGCCTTTTGGGCTGATCGCGTGGTGCATATTCGCGACGGTCGCCTGCTCACAGACGAGCAGGAAAAGGAGTTTGTGAGGCAGCACGCTGCACAGTCCGCGACAGGCGCGCACGCCGCACCGGGCGCACACGCTGCGACGGGCGCGCACGCCACACCGGGCGCACATACCGCGATGGACGCACATGCTGCACCGGGCACACATGCCGCGACGGGAGGTGCCGCGCTATGAGGTTGATGGATCTGCTGCGAGAAACCCTGTCTGCGCTCAATGCCAACCGCGGCCGCAGTCTCTTGACGGTGCTGGGCATTGTTATTGGCATCAGCGCGGTTATTGCTATGACGGCGCTTATCGACGGCATCAAGTATTCGCTGGTCAGCTCGCTGGGCCTCAACCAGTCGCGCATGGTCATGATCTACGCGTGGCCAGATCGCGAGGTCACGCAGCAAGATCTTGATATGCTGCAGCTCAGCGTTCCTGGCTACGAGCTTGTGACCGGCATCGACTCCACCATGGCTCGCGTCAACTCGGCCGAGAAGCAGTTTGACGCGCGAATCATCGGCTGCACGCCCGACTATTTCACCGTCATGGGCCTCAAGGCATCCGCGGGCTCGCTTTTCACAAAGTCCGACGTAGATGACACTTCTAGAAACGTTCTTCTCGACAAGTTGTCTGCCGAGAAGCTCTTTGGCAGTGCAGATGCTTCCATTGGACAGGTTGTTCGCATCAACAACGACAGCTACACCATTGTGGGCGTGGTTGACAGTGGCCCAAATGGGGGCGGGCAAGGCGATACACTGCTTGCCTACATCCCGTATTCCACGTATTCGGCGCGCCTGACGGGCACCAAAACTATCAGCCAGGTCTTTGGTTATGCTCGCGAAAACGTTGACATGAAGGCGCTTGCGGATGAAACAAAGTCCTGGTTGCTGGACTGGTTCAACATTCCTTCCGCGCAGGCCGAAGATCGCGTGACGGTTATGACGCTTTCGTCCATCATTGAGCAGATGAACGCCACACTTATGTCGTTCCAGGTGCTGGTTACCGCCACGGCGAGCATTTCGCTTCTGGTTGGCGGCATTGGCATCATGAACATGATGCTCACTAACGTGACGGAGCGCATTAGGGAGATTGGCCTGCGTAAGGCCCTGGGTGCTCGCGCGTCCGACATCACCAAGCAGTTCCTGTGCGAGTCCATTTTGATTTGCATTATGGGCGGCGTGATTGGCATTGCTCTGGGTTACGCTGGAGCGTGGGGACTGGCCGGCTCGTTTAGCAGCATGATTACGCTTGATACGGGCATCACGCCTATCATCACGCCGAACATTGTGATGATTACCTCGGGAATCTGCATTGGCATCGGACTCATCTTTGGCTACTGGCCTGCTCGCCGCGCCTCAAAGCTCAATCCTGTGGAGTCGCTCCGCTACCAGTAAGTGGGGTGCGTGCAGCGGGCGGCTGCTACAAGTAGGGTTTCTCGCCAAGCGAGAAACCCTTTGAGGTGCGGTAAATTACGGATTACAAAAGATCGTCTGGCGGTAGGAGCTTGATGTCCCATGTGGTTTTTACATAACAATTAACGTCAATATCTGACGGATCAAATGCAGGTACTTGATTTTTACTTTCGTAATCGTCATACGCACTACAAGCGCAAGCCGTATAGACAAAGTCTTTTTCTTTAATGTCATAAGTCGCATTTTGCAGTCCAACAACCTTTGCACCAGCTGCTTTGGCAAGAAGGTTAGCTTGCTGACGACAAGAAATAATAGCGTCAGTAGAAAGTTTGTTCTTAATAGGTTTTTCATTTTCTATTGCAAATTCAACTGAGAAAGTCACTTCATCTCCACACGAACTGAGTGCTTTCCAGATTTTCTCTACAAGGTCTGTCTCAAGTTGTTCTTTAATGGACAATTCTGCACGAAAATCAAATCCTTCAACAATTGTATGAGCAACGTAATAACGCTCCCATTTTTCTTTTTGATATTGCTTAATCTCGTGAGCTGAAATCGAGTACCTGTTGTTTTTCAAAATTGAAGAGGATAGTCCGTTTTGTTCAAGTGAATCTTTCATTGTTTGAAGCAGCTCGTTATATTTGGCGGTGCATTCTTCACGGGTCTTCGAAGTTCCCTGAATAGTGATATCAACGTTTATGGTATCAGGCGGAACTTGCGTGCTCATATTTGTAGATACGTTAATTGTTCGATCCATGGTGTGTTCCTTTCAGAGATGTTAGAGAAAAATCAGCTGTTTGAACAGGTAATTTATTTCTCACTGTTGAATAATCATAGGTCCAAAAAAGATTCTGAGTGTCCAGTGTGGTGGACACTCATATAGTGAGTGACAGTGAGAAGTATTAGATAAAATCCGCACGTCAAAGTGTAGTTTTAGGTGTAAACTGTATGGTGTAGTTAGCTAAAGCTAACAAAGCGCCAACCGAACGGAGTTTAACAAATGCCTGCTCAGAACGAGAAGAAGGATCACCTTCCGGTGCTTGGCGTCGGCCCCGCTTATGTGATTGTCATTACGGTGCTGACGGTCGCGTGCATTGCCCTATCTAAGCTGGGATTTCTTCCGTACCTTCGCATTCGAGCCACGGTCGGCGTGATGCACACCGTGGGCACGGCCTTTCTGATTGTGGGCATCTGGCTGTGGGTATCCGCTGCCATCAAAGAAAAACTTCGCGAGAAAATCATCGCAAATCAACTGGTTACCACCGGTGTTTATGCACTGGTCAGAAACCCTATTTACTCCGCATTTGCGTTTGTTATGTCGGGCGCAGCTTTGCTTTCAAGCAACCTTTACCTACTGCCGTTGCCTCTTGTTTTCTGGGTGCTTTTAACTGTGATGATGCAAGCCACGGAGGAGAAGTGGCTTCTCGAGCAGTTTGGCGACGAGTACAAAGAGTACTGCAAGCGAGTTAATCGCTGCATTCCTTGGTTTCCTAAGCGCTAACGTTTAACGTGAACATTTACGTGGTTATTCACGTGGTTATTCACGTGGATATTCACGTCGATATTTGCTTTTAGCTGAGCTCCAGCTCCATAGGTGAACTGGGGCTTATTTGATTTTCTCGCTATATAAATACTTTTACGAAGCGGCTATGATATACATACGTCCGCTAGGCATGCTTGTGTCATGCCTGCTCTATATACGTCATGCTAGTTTGTTAGTGCTTGTACCTGCTACTTCATGGGAAACGAGAGATGCGATGCTGGATATTCGTCGTGTTTTGGCAAGTGCACCTAAAAAACATACGGAGGAAACGCTGAATTCTCTGACGACTGTTTGGGGAGAGGCGCTTGATGCGTCGAACGTGTTGCCTGAGCATCCGCGTCCTCGTATGCAGCGCGACAATTACGTGATGCTGAACGGCGTGTGGGATTATGCGATTGTGCCGGTAGATGGCGAGGTGGACGTAGAAATCCTCGCGCAACAGGTAATTCCTTCCCGTTGGGATGGACAGATTGTGGTGCCATTTTCGCCAGAAGCTCCGCTTTCTGGGGTTGGTCGAACGGTGCGTCCGCATGAGCTTTTGTGGTACAGGCGTAAAATTGAACTACCTAAACTGGCTGATGACCTGCGACTTATTTTGCATTTTGATGCGGTCGACTGGATGTGTGCATGCTTTATAAACGGCGAGCTTGTCGGTACGCATACTGGCGGTTACCTGCCGTTTTCGTTTGACATTACGGATTTGCTTGGCTCGGCCGAGGTGGGGGAGACTGCGGGCAAGGCTGGGGTGGCAACCGCGGCAAAGATGGCGGACACGGCTGAGTCGGTACCGAGCACAAGCACGGCTGAGGTGGCGGACGCGGCGAAGAGTGCGACCACCGCTGAGCTCGTGCTTTGCGTTTGGGATCCGAGCGATACCGGCTCTCAACTGCGAGGTAAGCAGCGACTGTTGCGCGGCGACATTTGGTACACCGCTCAGAGTGGCATTTGGCAGAGCGTGTGGTACGAGGTTGTTTCTGCAGCTCACCTTGAGTCGCTGACGTTAAAGGGCGACATGTTCGGCGTGCTTGAAGTTAAGGCGAACGTGCAGGTAAGCGGACCAAAAAGTGCGCAGTCAAGCGCGTTTGAGCTGGAACTTGCGCTCAAGGATGAGCTTGGACAAGACGTTCTTCTCGCCAGGCTTCCGGTGGGTGAAGCAGAGAAAATTTGTACGAAGATGCAGGTAGATGACCCGCAGTTGTGGTCGCCGGAGAGACCGTACCTCTATTCCGTGGAGGCAACACTTTGGCAGGATGGTGCGGCGGTCGATTTTGTTCGGAGTTATTGCGCGTTTCGTATTGTTGAGGTGAAGCCTGACGAGGCGGGTGTGCCAAGGGTGCATTTGAATGGAGCGCCGTATTTTGTTCGTGGCGTGCTGGATCAGGGCTATTGGCCTGACGGATTGCTGACGGCGCCATCCGACGATGCGCTGGTATATGACATAGAGGCTATGAAGTCGGCTGGTTTTAATACGCTGCGAAAGCATATCAAGATTGAAAGCGAGCGTTGGTATTACCACTGCGATCGTATTGGCATGCTGGTTTGGCAGGATTGTGTTTCGGGAGGTAACGCATATAGTCCCTGGCACACGAGTCAGAAGCCGACGCTGTTCAGCTTTACCTGGGGACGATTTGACGACACAACACCAAGTCATCACGAGGCTTTATCCGCAGGTGACGAAGGCTATCGCAAGGAGTGGACAGAAACTTGTCAGGAAATGGTCAAGCTCTTGGAAGGGCATCCTTCGATTGGATTTTGGACGCTCTTTAACGAGGGTTGGGGACAGTTTGATGCTTGCGCAGCTACTGAGGTTGTTCGCGCCTTGGATGCAACACGTCCAATCGATGCGACGAGCGGTTGGTATGACCAGGACTGTGGTGATTTTCTGAGCATTCACAATTACTTCCGGCCACTTCGCGCAGGTTGGCATGGGAAGCAACGTGGGAATCGAGCAGCAATAATCTCTGAGTTCGGTGGTCTTGCGCAGATGACACCAGGTCACACGTCGCTTGACCATTCGTATGGATATGGGGATTTCGCCACAGTTGAGGATTGGCGTGCGGCTGTCCAAAAGTTGCTCTCAGAGGTGGAATCGCTGCAGGTTGAAGGCCTTGCGGGATACGTTTATACCCAGGTATCTGACGTTGAAGAAGAGGTAAATGGCCTGCTCACCTACGATCGAAAGATCAACAAGTTCGAAGGGTAGTAGCTGCCGGGTGTTGTGGGATGTCGTTGGACAACGTTAGATGGTTTAGGTAGTGTTCGACGATGTCCGGCATGCTAAGAGATGTACCGTGAATTGAAGAAAGCCCAGTTGATTGAATAGTGCTTGATAATGATGAGCGTTGATTTTCGTCAAAGTGGTAAAAAATGCGTTTAGTTGGAGTTTCATTTTTCTGCATATCGTGTTTTCGCAGATAAAAAATTGCAACGGTGGTAAAAAATCGTCTTAGTTGGAGCTGAAATTTGATTTTTAAAGATTTGATCTCCAACTAAACGGGTTTTTTACCTTTTTAGCCCCTAAAATATTGGTCCAAAAATTGAGTGATACACAAAATTGGATATCTGTGCATAGATATTCATAAAATTGAATATAACTTTAGCGGGAATAGAATTTTTGCAAATTAGTATAAAAATTCGCCTTCCAGAGGGTTGTTTCTGGAAGGCGAAAGACCTGTCGTTTCAAAATTGCGCGTCGTTACGCGGCGTCTGCGCGCGTCGCGGCCGCGCGTCGCCGCGCGTCGCGGTGCGTAGCTGCACGTTAAGCGCTTGCTCCGGAGGTAGCGTCAACACCAGCACTTGGTGCGGGAGCACCAGCAGCAGGAGCGGGAGCGCCAGCTGGTGGAACAACTGCGCCGTTTGCGCTTACAAGGCGTTGACCTGTGGTTTGAAGGTACCAATCCAACCATGGCTTGAAGTTGAAGACAATCTCATTGATGCCTGCATACGAGCCGTCGGGGTAGTACATTGCCTGGTAGTTGTGGGTGTTGATGATGTCGGCTGGTGTACCTGGAACAATGGTGCGAACATATTCTTTGTCGCCGTTACGAAGTACGCCAATGACAAACTCAACGTTTTTCATGCGACCCTCGGGAAGAGAGCTATGAACTGTGGAAAGACGATTACCCGACTGCTCAGGCACGCGTTTTGCCAGCATAGTGTCTGGGTTGTCGTGAGCGTTGTTGTAATAGAGGAACTGGTTGTTGTCGTCTGCGTAGGTCAGCTCAAATGGCATTGCTTTCAGGAACATGTCAATCTGGTTGACCGTCAAAATGCCGTGGTCAAGCTTAACGTATGTGTCGCCCGAGACCGCGCCCACAAGCTCGGCGGCCTTCTCGACCCAATCGGGATCGTCGGGATCAATGCCCTGGATAGTGGTGGAAATTGAGTTGGTTACGTCCAGATCCTCTGGCGCGATTGGCTTTGGCTTCTTCAACTTGGAGACCACCTCTACGTATTTGACAAAGTTATCCAGGCAAAGGCCCAGAAAGTTGACGGTGCGCTCGTCGATAATGTTGCCGTCCTCGTCAAAGGCCTGCTTAGCCTTTCCAAGAAGGAACTCGTTACCAGGCAAAACGTATGCGTTTACGCCTGGGGCGTCCATAATCTTGCGCAGATGCACTTGCGCGCGAGAAGTTCCCTGGTCGTAGTAAGAAGCGCCAACAATCATGACAGGCTTATTCTCAAACGGATGCACGTCGTAGGAGAGCCACTCGATAACGCTCTTCAGCGCAGGTGAGATGGTATGGTTGTGCTCGGGCGTAGAAATAATGACGCCGTCAGCGCGAGTAATCTTGTTGTACAGCAGACGGAGCTGGAAGTTCTCGTCCCACTTGAGGTCCTGGTTGAACAGAGGGATGTTATCGATCTCAAGGATCTCAAGCTCAAACTGCTTGGCAAAGTGCTTTTTGATGAAGTGCAGAAGCTTTCGGTTATAGGAAATCTCCGCATTTGAACCGACGATTCCGACAAATTTCATAGTAGTAGTTCCTTCCAGGCCTACAGGTTTTCCCAGTCAAAGTTCTCAGCCTCTTTGCGGAGAAGTTCGCGCGATGCGGCCATTTTTTCGTTGAGTTTCACAAACAGACGGAAATCGTCAAAGAGCAAGTCAAGCTTCTTGACGGTAGCCTTGTCCTTTAAGCTGCCCTTCTCGTCAAAGGCCTGTGCGGCGCGACCAAGAAGGAACTCAGAACCTGGCATGATTGCGGCTTTGAGCTCGGGAGCGTCCAGAATTTGGCGGAGCTGCAGCTGCGCGCGAGAAGATCCGAGTGTACCCAAGGATGCGCCGACAATCATGACTGGCTTGTTGACCATAGGGAATATGCCGTAGGACAGCCAAGCAAGTGCGTTTTGCAGGACGGCTGGAACGGAGTGGTCGTACTCTGGAGTTGCAATGATGACGCCGTCAGCAGCCTCGATTTTCTTTGCAAGCTCTGAGACAACCTCGGGGACCTTCATCTTTGCAGGCTTGTTGAACAGGGGGATGTTGTCGATCTCCACCAGCTCAATGGTGGCCTTGTCGGCAAAATGCTTCTGCATAAACTGCAGGAGTCTTCGGTTATTTGACTCTTTTGAATTGGTGCCAATAAGGCCAACAAAGTTAAGCATCAAACTTCCTTTCTGAATTACGCAAGGAGCTCAGGCGAGATCCCCGACGAATAATATACGTGATTATCAGTGGTTACGATGAGCGCCTCGATACCTTTTTCTTGTTCCACGCGGGTAAGGAGCTGACGGGGTTTCTCGCCATAAAGGCGCGTGGTCCAAATTTCTCCGTCAAGCGAGTTATCCGAGATAATCGTGATGCTTGCAAGTTGCGTTTCAACCGGATAGCCGGTCTCGCGGTCAAGAATGTGGTGATAGGTGTGCCCGTTTACCTGCAGTTTCCTTTCGTAGGTACCGGAGGTCACCACGGACTGGTTGCAAATAGGCAGCACAGCAAGGTTGGTGCCTCGTGGTTGTCGCGGATCCTGGATGCCAATCTGCCACGGCCTGCCCGCGAGCACATTGTCGCCAATTGTCTTAATGTTACCGCCAAGGTTGATGAGAGCAGAAGTGACGTGCTGACTTTTCAGATAATCTGCAATTTTGTCGGCGATGTAGCCTTTTGCCAGACATCCCAAGTCCAGCTTCATGCCCTCTTTGGCGAGAAACACGGTGCAGTTCACGGGGTCTAATTTGATGAGCTGTGGATCGGTAAGCGACAACGCATGCGCGACCTCAGCGTTATTTGGAATGCGAGCGTCTGCAAAGCCGATTCGCCAAGTTTGCACCAGAGGACCAATGGCAATATTTAAATGACTTGCAGGTAGAAGGCTTTGCTCCTTGCCAATCTGAATGAGCTCAAACAGCTCGGGGTCAACGGGGACAGGATGTTTGCCCGCTGCATGATTGACCTGCATAAGCTCGGAATTTGCGTCGTTTGCGCTAAACCGCTGGTTGTAAACGTTTAGAAGCTCAAAGACGTTATCAAGTAGCTGCTCTGCGAAGCAGTCCTCTTTTGAACTTTGTAGCTGCTCTGCGGTGTGTTCTGCCTGCGCATCATTGGGAGGCGGCAATAAAGAGATGGTGATAGTCGCGCCCATCAGGTGAGTTGATCTGGAAATGTAGGCTCGTTCTGGCACGACTCTCCCATAGTGTCCAACAGCAGTTTGTTCAATTTTACCTGCAAATTGCGTTGTAGTAATTCTATTTTACGTTTGTTTGTTACAATCATTTGTTGTATCGACAACATTTTGACGAGAAACTCTACAGCTTTGGTTGCTCGCTGAAGATCTCCTCTGACCGCAAAGCGTGGATTCCTCTTGGCCAAACGTGAAGAAAACTGTGGAATTAATTTGATTATTTATTCATGGTGATGTCTGTTTATTGTTGATATGTACTTATTCCAGTATCATTTTTTGCAGAAAGTACTGACCGATGATTGATTCCTGGCTGACGCGTATACGCCAGCCAATTTTTTTGAAGGAGTATGTAGGAAATGAAAAACAAGATGGCGTGGTGTACACGTTTTTCTCGCTAGCAGAAATGAAGTTAAATCTACGCACTTAGTAGCATTAATTGTGCGCAATTTAATGAGTTTTCAAAGTCTTTGTCCAAGATTGAAATAAAAAACTTTAATTGAATACAATATTTCTTTAGAAATTAGGTCAAAAACCATTAGTATGTTTAATGGAGCTATATATGTCTCCAGGGGTACGCTCGATAGGAAAGATGGGGTTGATATGAGCAACTTTAAGAAGTCGTTTGCAACTATGTTTGCAGCAATAATGATGCTCACCGGTATTATTATTTTAGGTACAAGCACTGTTGCAAAAGCAGTGACATATCCGTTAACACAAAACATTGATTTTGGCGCTGATGGAGAGCTTACTGTTAACCTTAAACCCACTTCACCCACAACCGTTAAGGGCAATGCAAACATCTCTACAGGTATCGAGATTGACGCAACTGGCCTTCATAAGCCAATCGACGGTCTTTACCTGGAGATTGAGGTAAACACCAAGCAGTCCGCTACGGACGTTAACAACACCAATAACATTACGCCTGATACTTATCTTGATAACTTTGCTACTCCAGCCGCCGCAACCCAGCCTATTATCAAGCGCGAGGAGACCATCGTTACCCCTGATGGCAGGACCATTAAGCGCCTGTACCTCAACACTATCGATACCACCGTTAAGCTGGAGCTCCCTTACGTTATGAGCTTCAGAGACATGGTTACCCCAGCAGATTTCCAGCTCAAGCCAGTTGTTCGTGTGTACAATGCAGACGGCACCGAGCTTGCTAACATGCCTGATCAGACATATTCCATTACCTACGACAAGCCTTGGCTTATGAAGCTAGTTGCAGGTGAAGAGACCAACGACCAGCTCCTGTACGGTGGCATTAACGCCCCAGGTAGCTCAAATGCACTTTCAAATGACAAGACAGCTGACGTTATCTTCAACTTTAGACTCTACCAGTACTATCGCGCTTATCGTTCCATCATTATTACTGATACTCTTCCAACATATGTAAACGATGCTGGCCAGACGGTAACTGCGCACTTTGACCCAGCTAAGAACCCTAACTGGACACTCGGCCCAGATGGACGTACCGTAACCCTCAAGTTTGATATTCCTGCAGGAACCACCATTCTCAACGACTACATCAGAGATAACCTTCCTGCGTATTCCCAGCTCAAGCTTTCCTTCCCAGGAGCTCGTTACCTCAATGGAACTAACCGTGTAATCTTTAACAATACAGCTACTCTTCAGGGCATTCCTTATAACCCAAGTGCCGCTGAAGAGACAGTTGGCCAAGTCCCAGGCAACGAGCACAACTTTGACGACGATACCAAGCAGTTCCGCCTTGCTGGTAATGAGTTCAGCGGCAACGGCATGCTCAGCAAGCGCGGTCCCGTTACCATCCAGTACGACAAGAATGGTCTTGCGGTTAGGAAGCTTGACTACACTATCAAGCTGGTTAACAAGCTGGACACCCCACTCACCGACATCGAGTTCATCGAGGATGTTGCTAACACTGACAATCGCCTCTTTATGACTGCACTGACTGGCAACCTTGTTGCAGTTGGACAGCGTGTTGGACTTAACATGGACCAGATTGAGGTTCGTGGTTATAAAGCCGACGGCAGCTACGACATTATTCCTACTAAGAAAAATGGAGCAAACTGGCTATATCGTGCTGATATGAACTCGGCTAGCCAGCAACAGCTGCAGTCTTATCTAGACCAGATTAACCAAGGCACGCTTGATCCATCCAATGCTTCTGCGGTTTCTCCTCAGTACAGGAAGATCGGTATTTACTTCAAGAACGTAACCCTGCAGCCAACTAGTAACATTGACTTTAACATTCAGATGATGTTCATGAATCCATTTGGCGAGGTTTACAGCGACAGACCTATTACCAACATCATCAAGGTCAACGCCAACAAAGTTAATACCGATGGTACCAAGACTCCAATGAACTTCTCCGCAAATTGGGATACTCGCTTCACTCCATTTAGCGAGAAGGTCTGGCTGTCCAAGTCCTCTTGGTACCAGCGTGTTGGTATGCCTAACGAGCGCTTCAGTGCTCGCGTTGGCTTTGCACTGACAGAGCTTTCACCTGCACGTTATTTGAAGAACCCAACCTTTGTTGATCTTCTCCCTGCGGGCGTTTCTTATGACGAGAACACCACGGTTGGCCCAATTGCTGACTCGCTGCAGCCTGAGAACGTTGAGTTCATCAGGAACTACAACGAGACCGGGCGCAATGCAATCAAGATTACCCTTCCATCCGGATACGTGTATCAGTATGGATCTATGGGTTATGAGATTAGGAACCTGGTAATCAACGACGACATCATTCCTTCTAAGGCCGAGAATGACGTTCTGAACAACAACAATGACGTCTACTTCTATGCAACAAACTGGACTCACGGAACACCAGATGATTTCTCCGGTATGTACAACGCCAGTAACTTTGTAAAAGACGATTTAGACATCAACATGAATGGTGTCACTGACGAGACTATTCTGAAGGCGACTGCAAAGGTTCTTGGTAACAACGTTGAGAGTATCCAGTCCGACAAGCACATCCGTAGCCTTGAGCCAAACATTGCTGGCGGCGGTGCATTCTACGGTAGGGCATTTACCTCGGCTACTATCATGACTGACTTTGGCGGCGTCACTGATACCAGCGGATTGTTCCAGTATCGTCTGAGCATTCGTAACTACTACAACACGCCAATGAATAAGATTCTTATGTACGACGTGTTGCCATATGTGGGCGACGGCAGAAACTCTGCTTTCAGCAATACCCTTCAGGGTCCTATTGAGCTGAAGATTGGTTCAACTGACGTCAGCTCCCAGTACGATATTTACTATCGTACCGATGAGCACCCAGCTCAGAACGATATCAACGAGATTAACAGCCCAGAATGGACTAAGACTCCAGCTGACTACACTAAGGTAACGGCAATCAAGATCGTTGGTAAGGATGGCACTATCCTGCCTCCATACACCGTTCTGTCTGCGGTCCTAACCATGAAGGCACCGCTGTATGATCCAAACCTCTCCGAGGCTCTTGCATACAACGACATGAGCGTTATCTACAACAACGAAGCAGCTATGCGTCGTACCGAGAAGGTCGCAAACCAGCTTGTTGACATCATGGATGTCAAGGTAGAGAAGAAGTGGCTTGACGCTGACGGCAACGCAATTGCTCAGCCAGATGCTACCTCCATTACCGTAAAGCTTCTTGCAAACGGTGTTGATACTGGTAAGACGCTTGACATTACCGCAGCCAACAACTGGACTGCTTCGTTCACACATCTTCGTAAGTATACTGTTGAGACTCACAACGACGGTACCAGCACAAAGACTCCTATTGTCTACACTCTTGAAGAGGTAGGCACAGACGCTAATGGCATGGTCACTTACAATGGCAAGAAGTACAAGGTTACTGCTACTTCTGGTCAGGCAGATGAGAATTCACCAAACGATTCCGTTGCACTGAGTGTTACTAACCAGTTGCAGCAGGAGAAGGTCTCCGTCTCAGGCAAGAAGCTCTGGGACGACTCCAATAACAACGACGGCAAGCGTCCAGCTTCCATTGTTGTCAGGCTTCTTGCAGATGGTGTTGAGGTTCAGCACAAGACTGTTACTGCTGCAGATAACTGGGAGTACACCTTCTCTGACCTGCCTAAGTTCAACGGAAATGCAGAGATTACCTATACTGTTTCTGAGGATGCAGTACCTGACTACACCACAAGCATCAACGGCTTTGAGATTACAAACCAGCATGCTCCTGAGGCTTTGAGCATTCCTGTTAAGAAGGTCTGGGTTGACGATAATGACGCCCAGGGCCTGCGTCCTACTAGTGTTCACGTCAGACTTTATGCAGATGGCACTCAGGTAGGCGAGTATGATCTGAATGCGGCCAATAACTGGTCTCACATTTTCAATGGTCTGCCAAGGTACACTGCTGGCCACGAGATTGTATACACCGTTAAGGAAGACACAGTTGCTCACTACACCGCTTCCTATTCTGGTTCTACCGCCACTGAGCTTACTGTTACCAACACCATTGAAGGTAAGGTTTCTGTTCCAGTAACAAAGAAGTGGATTGGCGCACCTGCTGATAGCGTAACTATTCACCTGCTTGCTGACGGTGTTGAGGTTCAGAGCGCAACTCTGACCGCTGCAGACAACTGGCAGCACACGTTCAGCAACCTTAACCAGTACAACAATGGTGCGCTAATCAACTACACCATTACTGAGGATGCAGTTGACGGTTACACCACGCAGATTACTGGCGACGCTACCAACTATGTGGTAACTAACACTAACATGAAGACTCGCGATATTCCGGTCACCAAGGTTTGGGAGAACCAGGAAGGCGACTCTGCTGAGATTGTTCTGTATCGTGATGGTGTCGAGGTTGATAGGGTAACCATCACCAAGGCTGACGACTGGAAGCGCACCTTCAGCAACCTTGAGTTCTACGACAAGACTGATGGTCACGAGTACGCGTACACCATCTCCGAGACTCCTATTTCTGGCTACACAACCCAGATCACAGGTAATCAAGACGACGGTTTCACAGTGACCAACACTGCTCCTGTTGTTCCTCCAACCACGCCACCTACTACTCCAGAACCTAAGAAGCCAGGTCTTCCTTACACTGGCGACGCCTCAGACATTGCTTCAATCGTTGGAGCTGCAGCTCTGTCCTTGAGTGGTCTTGGTATTGCTCTTAGAAGGAAGAACAGCTAATAGCTTGGTTTTCCAACTCGTTGATAGCTGATTAAAAACAGGCTCCTGGTAAAACCAGGAGCCTGTTTTTGTGTAGCTCAGCAAAACCGTCAGGGCCACCAAGGCCACCAAGGTTGCCAAGGCCACCAAGTCCACCAAGGTCGCCGTATGTGGAGCACAGAACCATGTAGCCATACCGCTTTCCTGGGGTTTTGCAAAGTTCTCACTCCCGCTTCACTGCCAAGTGGTAAAAAATGCGTTTAGTTGGGGGTTACATTTTTCTGCATACGCGTTTGCCCAGGAAAAACTTTTAACTATGGTAAAAAATGCGTTTAGTTGGGCATCAAATAACGAAATTTCAATTTTCATCCCCAACTAAACGGGTTTTTTACCTTTTTAGGCACTAAAATCAGTACCCAATAATTGTTGTATTCACGATTATGAATAAACAGACTCCGTTATACAGGAATCAAATTGATCGATCAGTTTTAACAGATTTGGCAACGCTAAGTTCTCCTCATCCGCCGAAAACTTAGCGTGCAGCAAAGAATCATCCAGCAACGCGATATAATTTTAGGTAGTTCATGGTTATTTCCTGTACTGCAAAACGTGGAGGTAAAAGGCATATGAGAAGCATTTTTGAGGATCGACAAGTATCAATTAAGTGCGACGATAAGTATTCTTATACTGTCACAAAAGACGGCTTGGCTTATGTTCCAGGCAATGGTAAGCCAGAGGTCAAGGTCCTGTTTTCTGAGGTCGGTTCAACCTTTTTGCTGAACTATTGCAGCTCAAACGGCCCTTACGAGATTACCTTTAAGGACAACGAAGGCCACAACCTCGTTAGCATTGACACAGATTTAAAGCTCCGCGAATTTGGACATAATATTCTGGATACCAAGACAATCATCCTCGCTTTTGCAGCTAATAAACTTACTACCGAGTTCCCCAATAACCTTGACACGTTAAACACCAAGCTCGGATTTAGCCTCAAAGAGAAAAAGATTACTATCGCAAACGGCGTGATTTCCGGCGCAAAGCATCAGGTCAAGCTTTCTGACATTCGCCGAGTTCAGTGTGTTGCAGGTGGCGCACTCAATAACCTCTTTGTTTTCACTAAGGAGAAGGGTGGCTTCTTTGATAGGGCAGACATTGTTGTTCCCGTCAACGAGCTCACAGTACCTATTCTTGAAGCAGCAATGAGAAGAAATACCGGTCACGGTATTGATTTCAGTAGGGGTAATGGCTTCGACCAGCCAAACAGCAACTTCATTATTATTCGTTATTTGGATTCTAGCTTCTTCGAGACCGCTCCTGGCATCTTCAAAGAGGACTGGCAGAAGGATGCCTACGAGTTTGTTAAGTCCTTTGGTTACGACCTACAAACTATGCTAGGGGAGTAACTCCTGGCGAGAAAAACGTCTTGTCTAAGAAAAACGGCCGTCCTCAAATAAGAGGACGGCTGTTTCACTTATAGGCTATAGAAGTCCCTGAACTCTTTGGTCATATACCTTTGCCAGCTCAGATGTCATAAACTCCTGCTTGAGCTTGGATATAAATTTCGTATCCGTGAAGAGTCTATAAATTAAAACTGCAGCTCCACCAATATCAAGGTTTCTAGGATTCTTTGTGATAGCAGCCTGAATAACGCTACTTGATGTGGCAATAGAATTCGAAATAAGAAGAATCTTTTTAGTTCTGACTTGGTGCATTTCAGAGCAAAATTCAGTTCCATCATCTTTATTAAAGAGAGAGCATCCATGAAGAGCAGCAACAAGCCAATTGATTGCAATTGCAGCCACTGCCTGGCCACCAACTTTTATGATGTCACCCATATTGACATAACTTGTCAGTTTTTCAGTAGTTGCTTTATCAAGAATTAAATTTTCGAAAGGCAATTGAATACCCATTGGCGTATATAAATCTGTTCCAATATGAATAATTTGCTTAATCAAAGCTGCGGCCGCCGCATCTGGTTCTAAAAGAATTCTATTAGCAGCAGAGGCTAGCATTAATGGTGTTAAAAATTGAGCACTAATTCCAGATGGATCAGCTGAAACAATATGTGGGTTTTTACCACCAATGTCATAAGTCACATTAAATGTTTTTGGAAATAAATCAATTCCTTTGAATATTGAATTAATGGGAGGACAGGTAATCGTGTTGGTCATAATGTTAGCTGTGCCAAAAATAAGACCGAGAAGTGGATCATGGCCAAGTGTACCAAATCGATGGTTTGCTCCTTTAAACATGTCGTTATTAAAATCAGCAAAAGAGGTGGCATCATATGGAACTCCACGGTTTGTTAATATGTGATGCTTTGAAGCATAAAGTGGACGGTTTTCTCCCGGAGTTTTATCAAGGGGGTCAAAAATTTTCTTTTGAAGGTCTTTAAGGGATGTTTCAAGCGAGCCTTTTCCAGCTAGCTCAATCTTAGTAAGCCGATTAATAAGAATAATTCTGAGAATTTGAAATGCAGTTGCACCAAAAACAAATGCCGCATCAGAATCCTGGAGTTTAGTAAGCTGCTTAAACTCATAATCAATGCGGTCGAGGTTTTCACCATATTCCTTTACAGCAGAACTGATAATCTCTTTGACTCGCTGGTCATTGATAATGTCGTTTGCAACTCTTTCAGCAATGTATGCATTAAAGAGCTCATTTGCTGCTAGTTCTTCCTCGGTAATATCCTCATCAATTTCGATAGCAATCTGTACCCTTTGCGAAATTGATTCGAGTTGAGAAACCTCAACAGCCTCAAGAAACTCCTTAACAGTATCAAAAGTTATGGAATCATCAGCGATTATAGAAAGCAACTTATCTTTAACGGCCTCTGGAAGTGCTAAGCCTAGCTGTAGGTTATCAAGTTGTTCTTCGACCCAAAGTTGTTCCTGTGGTGAAAACTCTCCATCGGCTCGGAGGAAATAGCACATTGTTGCAACGTATGCATAGAGGAAGTTAAAGCGCTTTGTTCCAGCAAGATAAGCGCCCTGCTTGATACCATCTCCAAAGCCGCTCATGCGAGCTTGTTTACGACGTGCTGCGGGTGTGTTTTCCTTAATAACATTAACTCCGTCAGTAACAGCTTTTGAGACGTTTGATGCAGTTTCTACTGCGTTGTCAGCTACTCCTTTAGCAGTTGCAGTTATAGCATCTCCTGCAGCAGATATAATGCTTTGTGCATTAGCGGGAATATGTGCTTCATCAATTTTCTTAAGAAGTTGATCTTTGCCACCAACTAATTTGTTACGAGCAGCATCCAAGTCAATAGTAGGCTTCATAAGAAGTCCTTTCTGTAAGAGAAATCTATGTAATTAGTATTTCCAGTTAGAAAAGAACATCTGTACAACAGAACGGACAGAAGGATGGAACTACGTAGATTTCTTCAATAGTTATTAGAAATTATGATTTCGATACAGACGAGAGATAAAAGCATTTCTGTAAAAGGTCGTATATTTTTCGTTAATGGATAAATCCTCAAAGATAAATTTGCAGAAGAATTTGCACAAAAAATAACCCCGGGGAAATCCGGGGTTATTTTGTAGAACGTTAATGCATTGTGGGCGAGAAGATCGCTCTAGCAGTTAGGTCTTACTTCTGCTTACGAGCTCTTAGTGCAAAGCCGAGAGCGGTGATGCCAGAGGCGACCATTCCAACAGAAGCAATTACAAGCTCAGCGACATCGCCGGTGTCTGGCAAAACGTGCTTCTTCTTGGTCTTAGAAGGCTTATGTGGATCAGGGCTAGGTGTTGGCTCAGGCTCTGGGGTTGGTTCAGGCTCAGGTGTTGGCTGAGGCTCAGGCTCTGGATAGTCGTTGGTGAAAACCAGAGGAGGTGTGCTGCTGCACTCGCACTGGTCAACCTCAGTGACAGTTCCATCTTCGGCAGTCTTAGTAATGTGATAGGTGAAATCAAGCTCGCCATCATCATTCTTGAAGACAGTGTAGGTGAGGGTGTAGACGGACTTGTCGTAAGTAACCCTCTGGTTAGTACCGGTGACCTCTTTGATGGTGTAGACATAGGTGCCAGGCTGAGTAAAGACTAGCTCGCCGAAGTTATTATCGCCAGAAACTGCAACAGAAGTCTCAACGGTATCTGTTGTTGCGTTATTTGGCATTGGGTAGGAAGGATCGTTACGGGTGAGCGTGAACTTGAAGACATCCTGGGTTGTTGCGGTGCGTGGGTTGCCGCCGTTATCATCAGGAAGAACTGATGGGTAGTCGGTTGGAGTATCTGGTGCATCACCAGTAACAACCTTCTGGACAACTGGATAGTCTCTAGCTGGCAGTGGATCAGGATAGACATTAGTAAAGACAGCTCCTGGTGCATCGTTATACTCGCCAAGGTCAACAGTGGTAACGTTTCCGTCCTCGTCAGTCTTGGTCATAGTGCGCGTTGCCTCAAGCTGGCCCGTGCCATCGTCGACAACGTTGTAGGTAACGGTGTAGACGCTCTGATCGTACTGGATGTTCTGGGTGCCGGTGACCTCTTTGATAGTGTACACGTAGGTGCCAGGCTGAGTGAACGTGATGTTGTGGAATACAGCATCGCCACCAAGAAGTCTGCGGGTACGAGCAGTGTTGCCGGTGGTTCCCTCAGGCATTGGGCTAGATGGGTCGAGGCGTGTCATCTCAAAGATAAAGACATTAGGGGCATCGCCCTCGTCTTCTGAGCCATTTGCCAGGAAGTCATTGATGAGGCTCTCGGCAAGGCTGTCACTTATGATGCCGCCGGCGCTTGTGGCGCTTGCAGTACCCGCTGCGCTAACGTCGCTCGCGCTTAGGTAAGAATTAATCAGAGATGCAGGTGAAGGCTGTCCAGGTGTAGGAACAACTGGGTAATCGCCCTCAACAATCTTAGTAACGGATGGTGTCACAATGGCAGGCCTGACAGCGTAGACATTTACCAGCGACTGAGTGGTGGTGTACTGCTCAACGCGAGAAATACTACTTCTAGTTGAAACGTAGGAATTAGGTACGTTCTCGGTGATGGTGTACGAAACAGTATCAGCAGCAGTATTGTCTACGTACTTACGAAGACCCTTGTAGACAATGGTGTAGGTGTTGTTTCCGTTATCGGTAACCACAGGTGTTGTTGCACTGGTATCAAGGTTCTTATCGTTAGAGAGAACCAAGTTGTTAGCAGCAAAATCACTTGTAGATGGACGCTTGCCACCGGCGTTGTTGTTATCGTCCCAAACTTTATTGATTTTAAGGTCAATGCCGGCGTAGCTCAGGGCGTGAGCGGAGAGAGTGCGAGTGGAGTGGTTACCAGCGATATCGTAGTCAAGAACACTGCTGAATACGCTGCGCTTACCGTCGTAGGAAGCATCTACGTTATCGGCAACCTTGTACGTAACGTCAGCAAAGCCGCCGCTATTTGCGTCAAGTGCCTGAGTTGAAGTAAACAGCACCATGTCGGCCTCAGTAGGATCAGTGACTACAGTATAGTCGCCAGGCTGTGGAGCATGGTTTGCAGTGTAGGTGACACCAGGGTTCAGCTTGATGTATTTGTAAGAGAAGTTTGAAGAAGAACTTACACCCTCAAGTGTAAGAGGAAGCTGGGTTGCACCCTCTGGGGTGATGCCCGCGCCGCGATTTACCGACTTAGAAAGCAGTGGAACAAACAGCTGTGTGGTATTTGCGGTGTTGCCCGTGTTATTGCGGACAGCAATGTGAACAGTAGCGGTATCTCCGCGCTGCATAACAGGGGTAGTTGCGCCTGGATTAGCGGAGTCGTACGTGTAATCAGTTACGGTTCCAGAGACGACGTCCTTTACAGAAAGGGTAGATGCAGCAGCAATGGCAGATGCCTGTGCAATGTTGATACCAGGGCGCTCGGAGAGAGAAACCATGGTCTCGCCAGAGTTAACGCTGTTACCAAACAAGCTGGTGTACTGGGAAGTGTTCCAGTTGCTACGGTCCCAGTGCTCGGCCTTAATCTGAGCACCAATTTCCTTGAAGTCTTTGGTGGTAATGCCAACAAAGTCGTTGATGTGATAGATGCCCTTGCCTGCAAGATCGGTAGTGTGGACATCCATGCTTAGAGTCATGTTCTTGCTGGTAAAGTCTGGCTGATACTGACCACGAGTTTCGTCGCCAACATCAATGGTGTACTTCCAAACCTTAACAGCTACGCCGTCCTTATCGTACGTTCCTACAAACTCAGGAGCGCTGAGTGTGCCGTTGGAAACGGTAAGGTTACTGTAGGTAAAGCCCTCAGGCATGATGACGTAGAGCACTGGCTCCTGAAGAGGATTCCAGTCCCAGTTTGCGTCGTCGATGCGGCCAGAAATCTTGAAGGTCTCGCCGCCGTTAATCTGGGTCTTATCGATGCTACCAACGCCGTTAAGAACCTTAGGTGCGCCGGACTTAGCGGTCAGCGTAACGCCTGCGTCAGGAGTGGTACCGGTGTCGTAGAGCTTGACGTTAGTGACAACGTCAGCGTTAGTACCCTTCTTCCAAGAGCCGTACACGCCGTTGGAGATGTAGCTCCAACCGTAGTACTCGTCAGTAACAAACTTGTTGTTTGGGTTATATGTGTCGAGAAGATCGCTCATTGGCCTAATGCCATCGTATCCGCCAAGAATTGGACCAAGGTCAACCTTGATGGAAGTGATGGAAGTGTTGATATCAAGGCCAAGTGCTGTGTTGGTGATAAGTGCGGAGACACCAGAGGTGCGCAGAATGCTTGGGTCAGCAGTTCCGCTCGTGCCGTCCGATGCGGTCCAGTGGATTGGACCATAGGTCATACCAGCCTTGTAAGGGATGGTGACGCCACGGATGATAGCGGTTTGGTTCTGATCGATGGTCATCTCGAGCGTCTTTGGAGCGGTGTCTGAGGAGAGTTCGTTCTTGATGAGATAGGTGCCAAGACGAACGTTGTAGGTATCGTTCTTCTTGTATGCCCAGTTAGGAGCTGTGTCGACTAGAGCGTGTGTAGTAAGACGCTCTGGGTTGAGACCGTCAATTACGGTAACTGTAAGCGTAGAAGTAGCGTTTCCGGATGTGCGGTTGACGTTTGGTGTGTCATTCCAAACGCTCATAGTGAGGTTCTTAATGGTGACGTTAAAAGTTGAGTTGTTAGGTCTGGTGCTTGATGCAGGAACCTTAATCTGTGGCTTAAAGGTTGGGGTACCTGCATAAGAGCCTGGCTCGTTCCACTCAACAGTTGCGGTCTTGTTAGTACCGTCATCGGTAGTAGAAACAATGGTACCTGCGGTGTTGTAGAGGCTGGTCTCGTTGACACCAACAAGCTCCATATCGCTTGGATAGACAACTTGTACGGTAGTCTTACTGTTTGCCTCGGTAAGCACCTTAGAGCCCGTGGCGGAAACCTGCAGGGTGGAGGTGGTGCCGCCCTTAGAGAGGACCTCGGTAGACTGATCAGCCCAGAAGCCATAGGTCATTGGGTCGGCTGCAGTAACAGCTGAAGTATGTGGGTCAATGTTTTGTGTTGCCGTGGTGCTCAAGCTGACGCGGATTGCGTTTGCAATAACCTGGCTTGCGCTTTGGTTCTCAACAGCGTCATCAAGCTTGAACTGAATTTCTCCCCTGGAAGATACCTGGGTAAGGCCATTGTTGGTCATGTAGACCAAATCACCACTGCGGTTCTTCTCGGAACTTGCGCCAGGATAGCCGTAAGGAAGGGTTCCCGTTCCCGTAGGTGTGGTAACCAGGTCAGAGAAGCTGGTGTTTGAGATGCCACCAACGGTAAACGTTGCACCTGGAAGACCTGTGACATAGAGTCCGTCTCCAAACCTCACGTTGAGGTAGGTTGGCGAGAACTGCAGCGAGGCAGGGATTGTATAACCAACATTCAAGGCGTAGGTAACTCCCGCCTTTAGAGTAGGAGTTTGACCTGCAAGAAGGTCAGCAACTTGGGCGTGAGTCGACGCATCTTCAATGCTCAGAGCATTGATTTGAAGACCTGTGGTGTCTTCTGCGTAAGCTACGCTAAGGTTGGGCAGCAATGCTGCGACGAATGCAACGGCAGCTAAAAGCAATCCCGCTACAATCCTTGCCTTACTTTTCATAGCACATCCTAACTAGAGCGATACAGAACCAATCACTTTCTTTCTTACTTATTCTTACGACGCTTAGTAATGCCAAGTGAAGTCATTACAGCGGTCATACCAGCGAGAAGTGCAGCAAGAGGTGCTGCAGCAGAAGCATCTCCGGTGTATGGAGTCTTCTGCTTCTTTTTCTTAGATGGCTTAGTTGGAGTGGAAGGAGTCTCTGGAGTCTCTTCCTCTGCAACAGTAATGGTTAGCTGGATTGTGTCGTTATCAGATGCAACGGCGTCCTTACCATCTGGCCACTGGACACCATTCCAGGTGAACGAGAAGACCTTGCGGTTGCCAGCTGCGGAATCAGCAATAGCGCTGAAGGAGCCGGTAACGGTGCCGACAGCGGTGAGCTGGGTACCTGCAGCAACATTGGAGTCAATGGTGACGCCAGGAATGGTGAGCTTCATCCAGCCATCGTTTGCACTTGCCTCATCAACAATGCGCTCGAGGTCAGAGTACGTTCTAATGGAGGAAGGATCGCTGAGCTCAAAGGTGACGGTAACCGTACGACCGTTGACCTGGACATCGCTGACCTTAAAGCCGCTGCCAAAGTTGGAAACCTGGATGGTGTTGGCATCAAGGTTGCTTGGAAGCGTCATTCCCTCAGGAACGGTCAGAGTTGCTGTGAACTTGAACTTCAGGTTGCTCAGCGTAATGGTGTCATGGTTGGTATTAGGGTAGGCACGCTCAATGTTGTTCATCTGCTCTTGGATAGAGGAAGCAAGAATTGAACCAGTGAGGTTAAAGGTAGAGCCTGCCTTCATAGTGATGACCTGGTCATGCTCGGTATTCTCGTCAGCAAGCATATCTGCAGGAAGGTTCATCTCAATTGGGTTGTTCACAATAAGAGTCTGCTGAATGCCGGTACCACGAGGGTCTCTGCTCGCAGCAATCTGAACGCCGTTCCAAGAAAGTTCGAACTTCTTTGTGATGTTGGTGACGGTGTTCTTTGCAAAAGACTCAAAGGAGCCAGTAAGAGTACCTGTAGCAGTGAGCTCCTGACCATTGGTTACCTGAGTTGGGTCAAGTGTGAGACCATCAACAGTTACGGTAAGAGGTCTTGCAATTTCTGCGGTAGCTGCATCGTCTTTGCCAACTGTCTCGACAGCGTCTTTGAGCTGCTTGTAGTTGGTGTAAGTTTCCTTGAGCTTCAGGGTAACGGTAACTTCCTGGCCGTTAACAGAGACGTTAGAAACCTCAAAGAGGTCACCGAAGCCAGAGGTGGTTACGGTTGGATTAGCTGGGACAACAACGCCTGCAGGAAGCGTGAGCTTTGCGGTAAAGGTAGAAGTTGTACCAGAAAGCGTGATCTTGGTTAGGTCGTCAAGGCCACCAGCAATGCCATTCTCAAAGGAGCTCATCTGGTTGATGACAGAAGTTGCATCGATAGCGCCTGTAAGACTGAAGCTCTTATTGTTAGAAACTTCCTTGATCTGAGTGGTGTTGCTCTGGGAATCGCTCCACATATCTGCAGGAAGATCGCTGGTAAGCTCTACTCTCTGGATGGAAGGATCGTCTTTCCACTTGAGGTAGTAGGTGACATCGTTAGTAAGCGTTGCGCCGCCGTTGATAGTTGCAGGAGAGTTACCTGCAGCATCAGTGAACCAGTAGTGGTAGTTGTGACCAATAACAATGCCAAAGAAAGTCATTGGATCATCTGTATTGTCCAGAACGTAATTCTCAAAGGTTGCAATATCGGTATAGGCAGTATTGGTGTTAGAGCTGGTAGGACTTGCAATTCCAGCTGTTGTAGCGCTCAGGGTGTTGCCACTGAGGTTCTGAAGCAGTGCGTTGATGTTGGTCTGCTCAGCAACGGTTGGATGAGTCTTAATAGTTGCAACTTCTCCGCCGTTTGCATCGGTGGTGATGTCAAAGACGTTTGGATTCTGCTTAAATACGCTGTTTGCAGAGAAAGTACCACCATTTGCCGAGAAGGACACGGTAAGGTGCTGCTCCTCCCAGTCTGCGTACAGATCAACAGTATCGGTACCTGCAGGAACAGCCAGGTTGGAGTTGGCTGCAACTTCATCGCCAGCACCGTTTGCCTGGGTGGTCCAGCGCTTAAAGGTTTTACCTGCAATATTGAAGTTATTATCGATGTTGTTGACCTCAGCATCAGAACGGACCGTTACGGTACGGCTTGCGTTGGTAGCAACGCGGTCAATAACAGAGACGCCGTTGCCATTGTGGTATCTGACGTAGAGCCAAGAAGTGTTAGCTCTCCAGTGTGGATAGACCGTCATATCGGAAGTGACCTGGGTATCAGCGGTGAACTGGTGCTCGGTACCAGCAGCATCGCTGTAGTACCAGCCATCAAACTCCTGACCACTTGCATAAGGGTCTACAGGTAGGGTAGTGGAGCCTTCTGCTACAGAGGAAGCGGTTGCAAGAGAATTACCGCGCATAGCAAGAGCAGTCTTGTTGGCAGTAGTGCCGTCAGCAAATGTTGGGTTGACACCGGTAACGCCTGGGGTATTAAGGTCAAAAGTGACGGTTGCAGCAGGTGCCCAAACGTGCTTCTGACCATCACTTGATGCGTTAGCAACTGGGTAGGTATAGGTTGCTCCATTGGCATTAATGAGGCTCAGAGAGTTAGTTGATGGGTTAGCAAGGGTAAAGAGCGAGAGTACCTCGTTGCCGTTAGCTGCGCCGTTTGTTGGGATAGTGCTGCCAAAGCCACTGTTGTAGCTAGGTGCGTATTTGATCAGGTAAGAACCGCCAACAACGTTGTAGTTTTGACGAGTCTGGCCCGCGCCGTTATCGGAGTTCTTGGTAGCAGGGGTTTCTACCAGGCTGTTTCCGGTGAACTGGATGGAACCGTTAGTCTGTGCACCAAAGAGAGCGCCAGAGTTACGGCCGTCTCCCTTAATGGTGGAGTTGTTAATGATGACGTCACCGGTATTGACGTTAAGACCGCCTGTTCCGCCGTTAGTGAAGTTAAGGGTAGAGTTAGTAACGTTTACTGTTCCTCCAGCTACGCCAACAGAAATGCCAGAAGTTGAACCAGCATTTGCATTGATGGTGGAGTTAACAATATTGGAAGAACCCTGGATGGTCATACCGGTCTGACCCCAGAAGGATGGATTGATGGTCAGGGTTGAATCAGTCATGTTGAGCTGGTTGACATAGAAAGTCTGACCAAAGCCCTCGACCTTAAGATTAGCATTTCGAAGGGTAAGATTACGAGCGTCATTCCAAGTACGAGCCTGTGAAGTTACGTTAATCGTAGCGTTTTCAAAAGTAACGCCAGACTCAAAGAAGTTTGTATTGCTCTTATCGTCTGCAGTGATAGTGACGCTGTTCTTGTTAGTGCTACCACTAACGGTTCCGCCAAGAGAAATACCACGAGTACCGCTGGAACCTGCGTTGTTTCTAAACACATAGGTACCATCGGTGATGGTTGAGCCATCTTCTGCAGTTAGAGCGGTTTTGAAGCCGGACATGGTAAGAGTACCAGTGCCGGTGAGTGTTGAGCCAGGAGAAAGAACCAGTCCGTCAATGCTGTTACCAGTGCCGGTAAGAGTTGCGCCTTCATCCTCAATTTTGAGTGTGAGGCCAGAAGGAATAGTAACTGTAGAGGTCAAATTGAAGTTGCCTTTGAGGTGAATGGTGTTAATTGAAGAAGTTTCTCCCCACAGCTCCAGTGCTTTCTGGAGAGATTTAAGAGGATCGGAGCTGGAGCCCTCGTTAGTATCGCTACCGTTGGTTCCGTCTACCCAGAGCTCAGTTGAGATGTAAGAAAGGCTTCTTGTAACACGGCGAGAAGATCTTTCTGCAGGAGCGGCAGTCTGCTCAGAGGTCTGCTGGTTGGAAGTAGCTTCTGCGTTAGTGGTAGTTTCAGCAGAGGTCTCTGCTGTTGCTTCAGAGGTTGAAGCAGTTGCATCACTTGTTTGAGTTGCTGCAACTTCTTGCGTCTGAGCTACCTCTTGAGTGCTAGCAATTTCTGCTAACGCTGAAGAAGGGACCAAAGAGAGCGCGAGTACCAAAGACATAGCTGTCTTAGCGCCTTTGCTTGCAAAGTTCTTGTTTTTTCTTTCCATACCTACCCCTAACAAATAGTGAATACCCCAACAAAATCTGCAATTAAATCTTGTGCAAAAAGTGATGAATCACGAGAAGCACAATAGAAATAAATGACACAAATTTAGAGCATTTTTCGTATAGATAATTATCCATTATTTTGACAAAAATTATTATCTCAACCAGCGATTTTTATAGTCTGAACACATTTCAAAAAATGCCTTTACCTTATGTTATATAAATAATTTAACCAAAATATTTGAGGCGTTTAAAAATGGCATTTAAATTGCTCTATTTTTGACGATTTTCTCGACATTTGTCATAAACGTGCAACGGATAAAAATTGCAAAGGAAATGTATTAAATTTTAAGACAAATGTGAGTTATGCGGAAACCGGATAGTGGAAGCAGATAGTTAATAAATTCATGAAATTTGGAGTTCAAAATTTGTTGGCAAGAGAAGCTCTGTACACTAAGTAAGAGAGAATCAAGAGAGATTACTCCGCGCAAAAAACGTAAAAAATGTGCGTGAAACCTTTTTGAATGTACTGAGTAGGGGACTATGAACTCAAAAATTATTGATGACGCCTTGGATTTTGTGAAGCAGGTCTTCTCCACAGATTTTAGTGGTCACGATTACTTCCATACGCTGCGTGTGTACAAAATGGCTGTCAGAATTGCGCAAGAAGAGGGAGCAAATCAAGAGATCGTTGCCCTTGCTGCGCTTTTGCACGATGTTGATGATATTAAGCTCTCTCCAGAGACGCATGAGTACAAAGATCGAGCTGTAACGTTTTTGCGTCAGCATGCTGTTGACGAGGCTTCTATCCAGGCCATTTGCACAGCAATTGATGAAGTTTCTTTCTCGGGAACAGACTCAGTTGTTCCTTCAACGCTTGAGGGAATGTGCGTTCAGGACGCTGATCGCCTGGACGCGCTTGGTGCTGTTGGCATCGCACGCACCTTTGCTTATGGAGGAAGCCACGGTCGTGGTATGTATGACCCAGATGAGCCACCGACCCTTAATATGAGCGGCGAGGAGTATCACTCACACAAATCAACGTCGCTCAACCACTTTTACGAGAAACTCTTTTTACTGGCAGACATGATGAATACGTGCAGTGGCAAAGAGCTAGGAAAAGCTCGCGAGAAGTACATGCGTGAGTATGTTAACCAGTTCTTAGATGAGTGGAACGGTAAACGTTAAGATATAGTTTTTAGCTATATGAATTAGTTAAGTATTTGTATTTCACAAGTGAAGTGCTGATTGTCATACTGGTTTCTCGTAAGCAGTTCTAAGGGGTCATTATGGCAATCAAAAATGATAAAACTACTCCACATCGCTTTGATGTTGTTGGCAGCTTTCTTCGTCCAGAAAATCTTAAGCAAGCTCGTAGTCAGTTTGAAAAAGGTCAGATTGATTCACATGAGCTCAAGCAAGTAGAGGACAAAGCTATTACAGAGCTTATCCAAAAGGAGAAACAGGCAGGTCTTAAAGTCATCACTGACGGTGAGTTTAGGCGTGCAACCTGGCACCTTGATTTTATGTGGGCGTTCGAAGGTATTGGCCATGCGCCAACTAATACTGGACTTCCTTTCCACGATGAGACTGCAGAGATTGACGACACCTTCCTCGTAGGAAAAGTGGAGCTCACCAAAGAGCATCCCTTTATAGAGCACTTCCGCTTTGTTCAGCAGTTTGAGGACGAGACAACCGTTGCTAAGCTTACTATTCCTGCACCTGCACAGTTTATTGAGCAGTTCATTATGCCTATGAACCGCGAGCAGACTAACAAGTACTATGCCAACGACCAGGACCTTCTTGAAGATATTGTTGCTGGCTACGGTGCGTTTATTAAGCAGGTATATGCTGCAGGCTGTCGTAATCTTCAGCTTGATGACTGCTCATGGGGCGTGCTGGTTGACCCACGTGCAGAGCTTTTCTTTGGTGCTAACCAGGAAGGTCTTAAGAAGATTAAGGCACTACTCTTGGAGATTAATAACCGCGTTCTTGATGCTGCTCCAGCTGACTTGACTATTAACACGCACGTTTGTCGTGGCAACTTCCATAGTACCTGGGCTTGCGAGGGCGGCTATGACGATGTGGCCGATGCTCTTCTTGCTCAAGAGCACGTAAACGCGTTCTTCTTAGAATTTGATGATCATCGCTCCGGTGGCTTTGAGCCCCTGGCTTCTGTTCCAGCTGGTAAAAAGGTTGTGCTTGGTCTGATCACCACCAAGCACGCCCAGCTGGAAGAGAAAGCCAAGGTTATTGAGCGTATTCATGAGGCGTCACAGTATGTGCCTCTGGAGAACCTCTGTCTTTCTCCTCAGTGTGGCTTTGCTAGCTGCGAGATTGGTAACAAACTTACCGAAGATGAGCAGTGGGCAAAGATTGCGCTGGTTAAAGAAATTGCAGAAGAGGTTTGGGGTTAAACATCAGCTGGTTTACGGACTGTTTGCGACTCACTCACCGTTTACCGAAGAGTTTCTGACCATACGTTCTTCTCGACTCCTGTCCACT
>CAUTOT010000003.1:0-37732 GCA_963539765.1 uncultured Atopobium sp.
GCTATGAAGTTGACAATTAAGAGATTTGAGCAGCTTACCACTAAAGATTTATATCAAATTCTTTCTCTAAGAGCAGAAACGTTTATTGTTGATCAGCAGATTATGTACAACGATCTTGATAACGTTGATCAAGTTTCTACCCATGTCTTTTATCAGGATACTGACTCGGTAGCTGCATATTTGCGCATCATTGATGCAGGACAGTCATACAACTCTCCTCTTATTGGCCGCGTATGTGTTAGCAACAAAGGCGCTGGTATTGGTTCAAAACTACTGCACGATACCCTTGATTACCTGGCACAAGAAAGTAGTGCTTCCAAGGTGTTAGTTGAGTCGCAACTCAAAGCTCAGCCTTTCTATGAGCGCGCTGGCTTTACGCAGGCATCTTCTAAGGTGCTTGATCACTTTGGTGTCCTCCACCATATACTCTCCCTTGACCTTGATGCATATCGTCAGGCGAGAAACACGGTCAATGTTAATGACGCTCACGTTTCAATCCGAACACTTGACACAGCTGATTTACGTGCGCTTCAGAAGCTCAGCGTGGAGACGTTTGTGGACACCTTTATTGACTCAAACACAGCAGATGATTTGGCAAGCTGTATTGACTCGCTCTACAACACAGAAAAGCTTGCTCGCGAACTTGCTGCTAAACACTCATATTTCTATTTTGTTGAGCTGGAAGACCAGATAGCCGGCTACTTGAAGCTCAATACACGCTATGAGCAAACCGAGGGTCAGCGTGATGACTCACTTGAAATTGAACGCCTGTATATCCTTCCGCGTTTCAAAGGTCTACACCTTGGATCAAAGCTCATGAAATTTGCCCTTGACCTCGCAAAGGAGAAGGGCAAAAAACGCGTGTGGCTAGGTGTTTGGGAACACAATGAGCCTGCTAAGGCATTTTATTCACGTTGGGGATTCAAGCGCTTTAGTCAGCACACCTTCCAGGTAGGAAGCGATCCTCAAACAGATGAACTGTGGGAGCTTCTAATTTAGGAGAAGTGCAATTGACGCTAAAAGGCTCAGAACCAAAAGTGCATAGGTAATTGTTTTTCTTTCTTTAAATTTAACTATCCTAAAAATTTGCAAGAGAAAGATAAAAGCAAAAATACATGCACTTATCTGCTGTGAATAAGGGAATGCTTCTGGATAAAAATGAATTGCCGTATTCAGTACGAGCAAAGCAGCTACGATGTAGTCTGCTTTGCTCGTATTTTCATTATTAATCTGCTTCATCGCAAATCCGTAAAAGACTGGTTGAACGTAATAGAAAAGGTTGAACCTTTACCAATTGTACTGCTCACAGTCAGCTTAAGGCCCATTTTCTTACAGAGCTCATAGCATAGATAGAGACCCATACCGGTAGATTTGGCGTACTTGCGTCCATTTTGACCGGTGAATCCCTTATCAAAAATTCGAGAAAGATCCTCTTCAGGAATACCGATGCCATTATCCTTAATGAAGAGAGTAGTTGAAGTTGTTCCTTCACGTGGCTCTGAGACAGAGGCAGAAATCCAAACGTTCTTCTCGCCAGGTGCAAGCTCTGGATTTGAATACTTTGCGGCGTTAATGAGGAGCTGTCGCAAAATAAATTCAAGCCACTTTGGGTCAGCCTTGACCACGTGGGCCAAGTCGTCAAAATGCGGAGAAACACCAGCGTCAATGAAGACGCGTGCGTTGTTTTTAAGAGCATCTTTTACGATGGACTGCAAATTGACGTCTCGAATAGAAAAATCTCGATCTACAGATGCGCTGCGTGCATAAAAGAGCGCTTGCTCTACCAGAGTTTCAATCTTGGTAAGTTGCGTTTGCACGTCATCCATAGGTAGCGATGGATTATTCTGAGCAACCAAATGAGCTGCAGCGATGGGAGTCTTAATCTCATGCACCCACATCTCAATGTACTCGCGATATTCCTTTGATCGCATATGCTCATCAGCAAGCTGGTCCATCATAGACTTGGACATGCTTGAAAGCGCGTCCTTAAAAAGCTTCTCCTCCAGCGTTGAAGGAGTGTCCAGCATGGTAGGAACCAGATAGCTCTCTTTATCAGTTGCTGCTAAATTCTCAGCAAGCTGCTGGTAGAACCAACGACGATGAAAATAATCGGCTAGAAGTGCCGCTGTTCCTACCACCCACAAAACCAGGATACAGTAGGCAATGGCAAACGCGTTAAGTCCAACACCCTTAAGCATAAAGCCAATTAACGTGCTGCTAGCTATAAGCGCAAGAAAGAAAATAGTTCGATTTTTTAGATACTTAAAAAACGTCATGACAGCCTACTCAATAACGTAGCCAAGTCCGCGGCGCGTCATCACAAAGTCCTCAACGCCAATGCTTGCAAGAGTATTTCTGAGATGGCTAATGTTGACCGTCAACGTATTGTCATCAACAAACTCATCCGACTGCCACAGCTCTTCTTGAATACACTGGCGAGAAACAACCGTTCCTGCATTTTGCATCAAAAGCGAAAGTATCCTGAGCTCGTTTTTAGTCAGCTCAACGCTTTTCTGATTTGCAGAGACCTTGCATGAAGAAGAATCAAGTGTCACGCCTGCATGTGAAAGCTTTGTTCCTGTTGTGACATCACTATTTGCGCGCCTCAAAACCGAAGTTATGTGCATAAGCAAAATCTGGGTGTTATAGGGCTTGGCGATAAAATCGTCCGCTCCTAACGAGAGCACCATAAGCTCATCAAGGTCAGTATTTCTGCTGGTAACTACAATGATGGGAACGTTTGAGAGCTGTCGTACTTCTCGACAAATCTGTTGTCCGTCAATGCCAGGAAGGTTAAGGTCCAACAGAACCAGGTCTGGATGAGCGGCAATAATCTGTTGAGGTACAGACTCAAAAGACGCGAGCGCCTGGGCTTCAAAGCCGTTTCTTTGTAGCAGGAGCACCAACTCTTGCTGAATCTGATGGTCATCTTCTACTACCAGGATTTTTGTCATATGTGCTCACCTCCTGCTGCGCTATGCAAGTCCTACAAAGCGCTGGGCGTTTTCCCACAGTATGGTATACGTCTTCTCTTTGGGGATATCAAGTCGCTGCCAACGAAGCTCCGCCAAGCGCTCAACCGTGTGCACCACCATCGCTGGCGTGCACTCCCCTCCACGTAAAGGTTCTGGCGCCATGTAGGGGAAATCAGTCTCTGAGAGCAGTTGCGCCTCTGGACAGGAAATCATTGCAGCTCGAATATCATCTGAGCGCTTAAAGGTTGCTGCGCCACCAAAGGCTACAAAACAGCCAAGGTCTGCAAAAGGCTTCATGACCTCAGGACCATCGGTATAACAGTGCAGGTCACAGCCTGCCTTAGGCACGCCCAGACGGTTAAGTATTTCAAGCGCCAAATCATGTGCATGTGTATCATCAGCACCATCACGCAAGTGCAACTCAACGCGTTGATTGCGCTCATGTGCGATGGAAAGCTGGCGTTCAAATGCTTGGCGCTGGACCTCTTCTGGGACCTCACAGTACGGTCCAAAATCAAGACCAATCTCTCCCACACCAACACAAAGAGGATGCTCAAGCAACTCAAACAAGCGCTGTTCAGCTTCTTGGTTGTAGTCTGGTGCACTATAAGGATGTGCGCCAACTACAAAATAGGTGTGCTCAAACAAATACTCTGCAGGTAAATCACAGGGTACACAGAGATCTGCTTCGGCCAGCTTTGTATAAGCAGCGCAAGCCTGGTTCAAAGTATCCTCAAACCATGCAATAAAAGCGCTGGTATCTACCCACTTACGAGGAAACTCCGTAGCAATATCTACGGGAACAATAAGCATGCGCACACCTGCCGCAGCAGCACGGGCAAGAGACTCTGCTGCACTGTGCTCGTGAAGGCTGCCCAAATGACCATGGGTATCGGCAACAGGCGCCAAAACTCGCGGCGCTGGGCGAGGTGTGCCATACATATCATGGAATAGCTGACCGTCAGAAAACGAAAGTGCTTCCACTTCTTCTGCTGGTAGATGATGCTTTTTCTTACTCACTCAAAGGCTCCAAAGCAGCTGCAAGACAAATAAAATCTTGGCTGGTCAAAACTTCTGCACGTACCGTAGGTACAATTCCTGTGGCGAGAAACGCCTGGTCTAGCTTGTCTTTGTCAAAACCAGAAGCACTCATTGAATTACGAATGGTCTTTCTACGCTGTGCAAAGGCGGCGTCAATGACACTCATGGTATGCAAGAGTTCTTCTTCAGAAAGAAGCTTGGAGGTCAGCGGGTTTCTCGCCTGGGTGCGATCAAGACGGACCACAGCAGAGTTGACGCGTGGAGGAGGCATAAAGTTGCCAGGACTCACTTCAAATCTGCCAGTGACCTGGGCAAACAAAGATAGCTTTGCGGTATAGGCACCATATGCCTTGGTAGAAGGCTTAGCGGAAATTCTGTCGGCCACCTCAGCCTGTACCATGACAACCGCTCGCTCAAGCGAAGGAAGCTCCTGGAAGAACTTGAGGATCAGCGTAGCTGCCACCTGATACGGCAGATTGGATACAAACTTTGTTGGCATCGGAGCGCTCGTCGCTGCATCATGAGCAACGGTCGGAAGCGTGTTGTAAGCCTCAGCAAGCTTCTGCGGCGTGATAGCCAGAGCGTCTCCCATAACCAGCGTAAACGAGTCTGGATGAGGCTCTTTGCAGGTTACCGCCAAGACTTGCTCAAGTTCAGAGTCTGCTTCAAGTGAACAAACCGCACGGGCGCGGTCGAGCAAGGCCACCGTGAGGGTACCCAGACCGGGTCCAACCTCAACAACCACATCGTTAGGCTGAACCTCTGCAAGCTGGACGATCTTCTCGATAATGTGGTCTTGCACCAGGAAGTTTTGGCCCAGCCTGTATTTGGTAGCAAGGCCAAAACGTTCCAGCGTTTCTTTAGTGGCGCGCTGATTAGCAAGCCACGATATCTGATGCGATGCGCGCTCCGACACGATTACTTGCTTGCAAGACGTGGGAACAGAGCGTCTCCCTTAGAGACAGCCAGGCCGCCCTGAAGCTTGCCCCATACGCACTCGCTACGGGTATCGGTAGAGGTAATCTCTGCCTCGTCAAGGCTCATACGGCGCAGGACCTCTGCAGACGTAGTAGGCATGAACGGCATAAAGAGATGTGCGCAGATGCGGATAGACTCAAGCAGCGTATAGATAATCTCTGCAAGCTCTGCTGCGCGCTCTGGGTCTTTTGCTACCGTCCAAGGAGCAGCGTCCTCAATGTAGTGGTTAGCTGCGTGTACAAGCTCCATGATGATGTTCTTAGCGCCCACGTAGTCCATCTTTTCCATGCATGCGGCATAGCGGTCATAGATGCCCTCAGCCAGCTTGTGCAGAGGATGGTCTGCAGCAACAGAAGATCCATCAAAAGTTGGAGTGACGCCCTCAAAGTACTTATCGCTCATATTAAGGGCGCGAGAAACCAAGTTACCCCAGCTATTTGCCAGGTCAGCGTTATAGACCTGCTCCATGCGCTCAAAGGAAATGCCAGAGTCCTCACCAGGAGTGACGTCGGTCATGAAGTAGTAGCGGTAGCCCTCAACACCCAGCAGGTCCAAAACGTCCTTAGGTGCAATGGCGTTTCCGCGAGATTTACTCATCTTCTCAACAACGCCGGTCTCAGAATTACGGACGTTAAGGAAGCCGTGAGCAAAAATGTGCTCAGGTACAGCCTCGCCAAGAGCCATAAGCATTGCAGGCCAAATGACGCAGTGGAAGCGGATAATATCCTTGCCAACAACGTGCATCTGAGCTGGCCAGAAACGCTTTCTCATTGCAGCAGCCTCTGGACTGTCATCGCCGTAGCCAACAGCGGTGTAGTAGTTGAGAAGAGCGTCAAACCAGACATAGGTTACGTGAGACTCATCAAAAGGAACTGGAACACCCCAGTCAAAGCTGGTACGGGATACAGAAATATCCTGGAGGCCAGACTCAACAAAGCTGCGGACCTCGTTGGCGCGGAAGTCTGGCTCAATGAAATCTGGATGCTTAGCATAGAGCTCAAGCAGTTTATCCTGGAATGCAGAGAGCTTGAAGAACCAAGACTCCTCAGAGACACGCTCAAGCTCACGATGGCAATCTGGGCAGAGGTGTGCGCCCTTGCAACCAGCCTCTTCATCTGCCTTCTCTACCTGAGTCTCGGTGAAGAAGGTCTCCTCGTGGATGCAATACCAACCATCGTAAGATCCCTTATAGATGAAGCCAGCCTCACGCATGCGCTCCCACAGATACTGGACAGCTTTTACGTGGCGCTCATCGGTAGTACGAATGAAGTCGTCGTATGAGACGTTGAGCTCTTCATAGAGTCCCTTAAAGAAAGGAACCTGCGAATCGCACCATGCCTGTGGAGACAGACCGTGATCAGCTGCGGCAAGAGCGACCTTCTCGCCATGCTCGTCCATACCGGTGAGGAAGAAGACGTCGTAGCCAGCAGCGCGTCTAAAGCGAGCCTGGATATCGCAAAGCAGGGTGCAGTACGCAGTTCCTAGGTGTGGCTTTGCGTTGACGTAATAAATTGGGGTGGTAATAAAGTATGACGGCTTGGCCTCGGGCATAATGACTCCCTTTGTATAAGTTGCAATAACTTATCCAGTATAGAGCAAATGCTGGGCTTTCTTTGTGTTGGTATAGTGATTATGCCTCGTGAGCAAGAATTGCCTGGTATGCCTCGTCACGCGCAATACCAAACTTCTGAGCAAGCTCCTTGGCCAGCGCTGATTTTCTGGTACCAGCTGCAAGGCCAGCCTCTATTGCATCCTCAAGCGAGAGCTGAGATTCTCCTTCTGCCTGCGATGATACAGAGGCAAGCTCTTCATCCGTGGGAGCCGCGATAACCAAAACACACTCGCCTTTGAGGTTTTCTTTTGCAGCAAGTGTCTCAACAAGACAAGGAGCCACGTCGCGTACTACTTCTTCGTGCAGCTTAGTAAGCTCTCTGACAAGAGCCACCTGCCTGGTTGAAAACACCTCGGCTATGGCCTCGACCGTTGCAAGCACTCTAAACGGAGACTCATACAGCACAATAGTGCCAGGAATTTGCGCAAGCTGCTGCAAGCGCTGAACAATCTGTCCATGCTTTCTGGGCAAGAATCCTTCAAAGAAGAAATGATCACTTGCCAGGCCCGATGCAACAAGCGCGCAGGTCACCGCAGAAGGACCCGGAATAACCTCCGTTGCAAGACCTTCTGAAAGCGCCGCATCAACCAAATGCTGACCCGGGTCAGAGATGCCTGGCATGCCGGCATCTGACACAAACGCAACACGCTGACCCGCGCGAAGCCTCTCTAGCGTTGGTTCAATTTGCGACTCAATAATATTTTGATCACAGCGCTGCAGTGGCACATGAATGTCAAATGCCGAGAGGAGCTTTGAGGTCACGCGCGTGTCCTCACATAAAATGACATCTGCTGCTGCAAGCGTTTCTTTAACGCGCGGTGACGCGTCCGAAAGGTTTCCAATAGGCGTGCCCACAATAGACAGTTTACCTGCTAAAAGAGTAGATTCTGTCATTACTCGAGCATTCCCCTCTCAAACGTTGCAAGCGCAACGCGCGCGTCCCATGCAGCCAAAAATGCAGAGGTCTTCCAGGTCTGGAAGAACCATGCAGGACACGTATTGTACACTTTGAGCTGGCCTGAAGTATAAATGCGCTCAAGTGCAATTCTTCCTTCTGCCGTCATAGCACCGTCAATGCTAGGCAGTGACGCCGACCACTTGCCCACCATGACTGGCAGACCACCAGAGGCAGACGTCTTCAAATACGCTTCGTTTTTATCAATCAGCTGCTGAACGCCACGAGGACCTGAGCAATCAATTCCCTCGCAGGGTTTATCAAGGTGTGCATCAAGCCAAACGTTTTGATAGGCCTGCTGGCTCATAAAACGCCTAAATCCCTGAGGCCAGCCACCATCTGGAAGAATGACCACAGGCTCTTCTCCTGCCACAGATCTAATGGTCTCATAAGCACGGCGATAATAGTTTCTAAGCGAGTGACCAGGAATACCATCTGTGAGCTTAAAGCCCTTGCGCACACGAGGCTTAACCTCATCGGCTACTTCAATGCCATAAAAACCACTGCGGTGAGCATAGTGAAGGGCAAGCTTATGCAGAATAGAAAGGGACTTCTCCCCAGAAATTCTGGTGCGTGGAGCACCACCTGGCTGGTCATTTAAGCCATCAGGCAGGCCTGGATTTACTGCTAGCACAAAAATAACGTGTAGACCAAGCTCTTCTGCCCATTCAAGAGCCCTATCAAGCTCAGTAATGCAGCTTACATACGGTGTACCTGCGGCTTCTTCGTCAAAAACGTACCAAGGCACAGAAATTCTTACCGCATTAAAACCACGTGCGGCAATGCTGACAAAGTCAGAACTCTGGATAAATGAAGAACGATGCGCTTTAACAAGATTGTGGTAGTCCTCAACGCCCAGCGCTTTAATGAGCTGAGCTTCATCAACACAGCCTGTACGTGCAAACGGCTCAGGAGTTACCCACGGTTCAAGCGTAAGCCAACCGGTTAAATTGACACCCCGCAACGCTCCGTGAGCCATGAAATTCCACCTCGCCAAAAGATAAAACCTCTACATACGTAGAGTATACCCATCGAGGTTATGTTGCTCACATGAGCTTCAAAAAACTACAGGTTACTTCATATTTTTTGAATAAATGGCGCAATTGTTAGGTGTCTCATCAACCTCAACAGAAGATACAGGTAAGCCGTCCGCTTCAAGTTGCTCAAACAGATACTTAGCCAGATTTTCTGCTGTTGTTCTGAACGGCAAAATAGTGAGCGAGAAACCCTCTTCTTTGAGACAACTCAGTGTCTTTTCAGAAAGAGAACCTTCTTCAATCAAAAACGTGTGATCAAGGGAATCGCACAGCGCACGGACCTTGCGCTTAAAGACGCCAAAGTCCATAACCATATCTTTTTCTGTACCAGACTCACCAAGCTCTGCAGTTGAGATGCAGGCAGTCACATGCCAACGATGACCATGCAAATTCTCGCACTTGCCGTAGTAGTTGGTAAGAAAATGCGCTGAGTCAAAGGCGTATTCAGTCTTAAGCGTATACATTACGCGTTGTCCTTTGAACCACGACCGCGATCATCGCGTCCAGCTCTTCTATGTCTACGACGTGCAGCGTTTTGTGGCTGAGTGTCTCTAGATGCAGCGGTAGGCGCACCATTAGAACCAGAAGTATTCTGTGGAGCGTTCTGGGTCTTCATGCCCGCCCTATCACCTGGACGACGAGTCCTCTTTGCACGAACTGGTGCCTGTGCCTCATCGCCTTTCTGTAGTGCCTGAGGAGCATCTGTCCTTCTAAAACGCTTACCCTGAGGCTGCTTCTGTGCAGGAGCTGTACCCTGCTCATTCTTCTGAGGAGCCTGAGTATGTGCAGTGCCCTCTTCTGTTGCGTGATGACGGCGGCGGGTACGACGCAGCGTATCTGTTGAAGCATCAAAAGTACTAGAACCAGGATTTACCTGAGCATTCTTCGAGGTTCTTACACGACGGGTGCGAGAAGAACTTTGAGCGCCTTGTTCTTCTCGGGCATTTCTTGCACCAGAATTCTTGACGTTTTCCTGCTTATTTGCAGAGTTCTGCTCGGAGCGATCCCGCTTGCGCCTTGGAGCCTCTGTGACAAAGAGATCAGGGTTAATCTCTGGCTCTTCATCAACAATCAGACCATTTGCCCTATCAAGCTCTGCCAGAGCCATCTGAACCTCAACAGATTCAAGGCGCTCAAGTGCAGCGCGAGAAACGCTGTCTGGCCTGCAAGAACAGCCCAGGTCTTCCGACTTCTGCTGAGCCGCAGGAGATGTGTCCATATCAGCAAGAGGAATGCGAACTACCTTGCCACTCTCAAGACGAAGCGCAATCTCCTCTTTTGGCGTGTTGTACTCAACAATTTTTGCCATACCCAAAGGAGTCTCAATGACAGCGTTGCGCTTTGGAGCACGATTCTTAAAATCGCGATAAGCTTCAAACTCATAGCGCAAGCAGCACATTAAGCGGCCGCAAGCACCAGAAATCTTAGTGGAGTTCAGAGGCAAATCCTGCTCTTTTGCCATGCGAATAGAAACTGGCTCAAAAGAGAGGCCAAACCTTCTACAGCAGAGCTCTTGTCCACAGTGACCGTAGCCACCAATAACCGCTGCTTCTTCTCTGACGCCAATCTGACGCATGTCAATGCGCTCGTGAAGCTCATGAGAAAGCTCGCGGACAAGCTGCCTAAAGTCCACGCGATCATCAGCCGAGAAGTAACATACGACCTTCTCGCCATCAAAAAGGTACTCGACGCCAATAGGCTTCATCTCAAGTTCTTCTTGAACAGCAAACTTCCTGAATACAGGAAGCGCAGCCTCACCTTTGGCAGCAAGCTCTTCTGCGCGAGCAAGGTCTTCTTCTGTTGCTACGCGAACCACGTCTTTGAGCTCGGCTTTGTTTGTCTTGTATTCAAACTCCTCCTGAGAAATCTCACGAGGATCAGCAACAGCAAGACCAATCTCTAGACCGCGCTCGGTCTGACAAATGACGTGGTCACCTTCAAGAACGCCGGACTCCTTTGGATCAAACCAAAGGTCGCGCGCAGCGTATTCAAATTTCACCGGGACAACGGTGGGCATGTAAGTGCCTCCTTGATATGCAGCAGCATAACCTCAAGGGTTAGCTGGGGAGAAACAGAGCGGTCCAGGTTGTATTGAGCCTCTTGCACGGCAGCTAAAGCCCCAAGAACACCCTGGGTATGAGTTTGAGATGCAACGCGGTCGATAATGCCTGCTGCATCCGTATTTACTATTTCTTCATCAACTGCCTCGCAACACAAAAGCACGTCGCGAAGAAGAGATTCCAGAATTGCCAACATTTCTATGATACCCGAACGCTCGCGCGCTGTGAGTTCTCGCTTATTTGCAGCTTCAACCTGCTTTAACGCAGCGCTCGTAAGAAAGTCCTCATTTTGAGCAAGCGCCTCTTCTTGTGCGCGTCTTACGTCACCAAGAGGAATTTTTGCAGCTTCTATCAGCTCTTTTGCGGAGGTAAGCACATCCCACGAGTCATTTCTGAGCAGGTTGCCAAAAACATCAATAAGCTGTCTGCGAATGTTTTTACGCGTAGAAGACTGCAAAAACTCCACAGCTCTACCAGGGGTTCCTGTTGCTGCAAGCGCAATACGAGCTTCTTGTTCCGTGGCAGAAATCTCTCGCATAATGGCAGCTTTAGCTGCAGCATCAGTAAGCGTTCTAAACGCAACTACCTGACAGCGAGAAACAATAGTGGGAAGCACCGCAGAAGAAGAGCGCGCAGACAGAATAAAGATGGTGTCTGCAGGTGGCTCTTCAATAGTTTTGAGCAGCGCATTTGCTGAGTTTTCTCTGAGCAAATCAGCGCGGTCAATCACGTAAATCTTATGAGTTGAGCGCATAGGCGCCAGGCTAACATCAGCGATGAGCTGACGAATCTGTTCAATGAGATAGCCGTTTGCGGAGGCTGGAGTAAGTACGTGCACGTCAGGGTGGGTACCACGAGAAATACGAATGCAGTCGTCACAGGCAGCGTCGCCACCTTGAGCACAGAGAACACACTGCGCTAAAGCCTTGGCCGCAAGGCCTTTACCAGAACCAGGAGCGCCTACAAACAGATAGGCATGAGCAAGCTTGTGTTCATGCAGTGCACGCGCAAGCAAGTTCTGGACCTGAGGTTGATCCTGAAGACGCGTTAATGCCTGAGGAAGTGGATAGCTATTCTGCGTAGCATGTGTGCTCTCTTGAGTCATAAACGAATCACTCACCAAGCTCACAAATACCAGGGATAAGATCAGCTAACAGCTGACGGGTGCGCGCACGAACTACATCAATTGTGCCGTCTGCCTCAAAAGCTATTACGCGCTCTGGCTCATCTTGCAGAAGCTGCCTATAACCAGCAAAAACACGCTCCTGGAAGGCAACACCTTCTGCTTCTAGCCTATCGGCATCATTTTGCGTAGCACGCGCATGAGCTACTGTTGGCTCAAGCATAAAGACAAGGGTTCTATCAGGAGAAACCCCACAGCTTCCCAAACGATTTGCACGGTGTACAAGGTCTGTATCAAGACCGCGACCAGCTGCTTGATAAGCATAGGTGGAATCGTAGAAACGATCGCATAAGACAATCTTGCCGGCAGCTAGAGCTGGGCGGATAACCTCTCCTACCAGCTGAGCACGACTTGCTTCGTAGAGAAGCAACTCACACTCATCACACATAGCATCGTTTTCTGGGTTAAGAACAACGCCTCTGATCTGCTCAGAAATAGCAGTTCCACCGGGCTCGCGAACAAAGACCACGTCAAAGCCAAGAGCTTCAAGGTCTTCTCGCAGAAGAGAAGCTTGTGTTGACTTGCCACAGCCATCAACGCCTTCAAGCGTGATAAACAAACCTTGAGATGTACGTGTGCTTTTGTTCATGCTTCCCTCCCTCTTAACTATCTCACGATACAGGCAGATTGTGTTTCTCGCCATGAATATTCTAAAGGTTTTACGTATTTCCACATGAAAAGCGCTCAAAAATGGGTAAAAATACGTATGGAGCGGGCGTTGGAGAGGGACGCTCGTTCTTCCGAAAACGGTGCACCTCTCGATGTACCGTCATACGTTTACTTTTTTGCTGCCTTAGTGGATTTGGTGCTCTTAGTACTCTTACGAGCGCCTCTACGCGGGGTAGTTTTCTTTTCTTTACCAGGGCAATCGTAGTTTGGACAGAGCTTCCAAGGACCACGCTGGGTAGTAACAACCACCATAGGAGCACCGCAGTCTGGGCAGACCTCATCGGTCTTCTCGAGCTTTCCACGAGCTGGTAGAGGATAGCTGGTCTCGCACTCCTCGTAATTGGTGCAGCGGATAAAACGCTTACCCGTGCGCTCGGACTTGTGCGCTACCAGGTCGCCGTGCTTACCATTTGCCTTACAGGTTGGGCACTCGCCCACAATAAGGTCTGGCTCTGCGTTTGTAGGGCAAGCTGGATTGATGCAAGTCTCATACGCGCGCTGTCTAAACGGCTGAACCTTTACGCGAGGAGCACCACACTCTGGACAAACTCCGGCCTCTCCCTCAAGCGGCTCTACGCGGCCCTGAGGCAGTGGATACGTAACATCGCAGTCTGGCCAACCCATGCAGCCAACAAAGCTTCCACGAGTCTTCAGAGAGCTCTTAGCAACCAAATCTTTGCCACACTTAGGGCAGGTTCCCACCTTTGCATCAGCAGTAACAGCATCAGCAATAGCCTCAGACAAGTCTTCTTTGTGGTCAATGAGCGTATCAATCATGCCCGCGAGCAGCGCTCTTGAGTGCGTAACAACGCCGTCACGCGTATCTTTGCCCTCAGCAACGCTAGTCATATCGGACTCAAGCTCCGCCGTCATATCAGGCGAGGTGATGTGTGGTGCAAACTGCGAAAGTGCATCAACAATTGCCATGCCAAGCTGACTTGGCTCAACAGGATCATTTTTGAGGTATTTACGCTGGTAAAGCGTATCAATAATAGAGGCACGAGTAGACTTTGTACCCAGACCGCGCTTCTCCATCTCTTGAATAAGCTTTCCCTGGCTATAACGAGCAGGTGGTTCTGTTTGTTTAGCATCAAGCGACAAAGACTGAATGGAGACAATCTCTCCCTCACCAACATCAGGAATCTGGTCATCCTTCTTAAGACCAAAAGGATAAATCTCTCTAAAGCCTGGCTCAGCCAGTACGGTTCCATTTGCAACAAAAGGCTGACCAGCAACATCAAGCGTGATCTTAGTGCCGCTCATAGTAGCTGGACCCATAAGGGTTGCGAGGAACCTTCGAGCAATCAAGTTATAGAGCTTCCAAGCTTGAGGCTGCAAGGCATCTGGATTTGCTGCCGCTGTTGGATAAATTGGTGGGTGGTCAGTAGACTCCTGCTTGCCTCGAGTAGCGTGAAGCTTTGGCTGACCCAAAAGCTTTTTGCAGGTAGGAGCATACTGAGGAACTGCAGATAATGTACGGACACAGTCCTTCAAGTCAAGCGAACTTGGATAAACGGTGTTATCAACACGAGGGTATGAAATCAAGCCGTCCATGTACAGAGACTCTGCCAAACGCATAGTTCTAGCTGGCGAGATACCCTCTGCAGCTGCAGCTGCCTGGAGCGACGTAGTGTTAAACGGAGCTGGTGGCTGCTGCTTTCTGCTACGAGACTCAATCTCGACAACCGTTGCCTGCGTCTGATCTTTAACAACGGCGTATGCTGCGTCTGCTTCTGCCTGATCCCAGAACCTTGCGGTCTGGTGAACCATCTTAAAGGTTGCTTCCGCATCATCTTCTGGAGCAGCAACACCAGAAATAACCCAATAATCTTCTGGCTTAAATGCCAGGCGCTCGCGCTCGCGCTCAACAACAAGTGCCAGCGTAGGAGTCTGAACACGACCGGCAGAGCGCGTATTGCCCAAACCACCAAAGCGTGCGGTGGTCAGATAACGGGTCAGCACCGCACCCCAGATAAGGTCGATATACTGTCTGGACTCGCCCGCCGCAGCCAGGTTGTAATCAAGATCTACCAGATTATTGAAGGCAGTCTCAATCTCTGTCTTGGTAAAGGCAGAGTAGCGAGCACGGAACACTGCCAAGTTAGGGTTAACGGAGAGAACCTGAGCAAGCGCATCAGAACCAATAAGCTCACCTTCACGGTCAAAGTCTGTGCCGATGATGACAGACTCTGCCTTCTTAGCAAGATTCTTGAGTGCTCGAATAATCTCTTTTTCTGCAGGTTGTTTATCTACAGGAGCCCAAATCAAATAAGGCAAGCTAGGGATTTTCCAACCCTTAAGGTCAACGCCGTCTGCCATAAAAGGCTTGCGCTTAACCTTGTAAGGAGGACGCTCAAGACCATCTGGAACGTCTGCAGGAAGATGCTCCCCTTCTGCAGTTTCTCCATACCAACCCTCTTCCTTATCAAACTTGAGAGCCAAAGGAAAATCAGGCTGCAGAATATGGCCGCGAAGACCAATGGCAACATGGTCTTCTCCGCCACGTCTAAAACGATAAACAGGAGTGTTGTATACCTTGTCTGCCTCAGGCTTACCCGATTCAGACAGAAGGCGAGCAATCTGCTGCGCTGCGTCGTTTTTCTCGGTAACAACTAGAATCAAAGAACAACACTCTCCAAATTAAAAAGCGGAATTTCTAGATTTTGTCCAGCTCATGCTGCTCATAGTCCTCGCGACTCCACTTAAGAGCAGCTTTGCCATCGCGGGCAATAATGACGTAGCGAGCAACAGCCAGAGCAACTTCGTACAGCAAGATAAGAGCTGCAAACATCAAAATCATGGTGACAGGTGATGCGTCAGGAGTGACAACTGCAGAGAGAATCATCAGTCCAACGTAAACGTAGCGCCACTGCTCACGCATATCCTTGTAAGGAACAAGGTGAAGAATAGCCAGGTAGAAGATGACCAGCGGAAGCTGGAACGCAACACCAAAGCCAATCTCAAACATCATAATAATGTTGAGGTAATCGCTTGCCTCATTAATGGTTCCTGCAAACTCCTGCGACTGGCCAATCATCCAACCAATTGCGGTGTTCAAAATGATGAAGTAGCAGAACAGCATACCCAAGAAGAACAGGGTAATCATAGCGGCTACGGTAGGAACAACCCACTTGCGCTCTTTAGCGTTAAGCGCAGGCAAGAAGAACGCCATAATCTCCCAGATGATAATAGGTGTGCAAATAATCACCGAGAAGAAGAAAGCCACCTTAAACCTGATACTAAAACCACCAAGAACCGAGATAACCGTAAGCTTACCGTCGGTTAAAAACTCCCTGATAGGGTCAATCAAAATTTCAATCAGTGCAGGTGTAGCAAAATAAATAATGATTGCAGTAACAAAAAGCGATACCACCACAATGGTCACACGACGACGGAGTTCTCCCAGGTGATCAAAAAGTGGCATACGAGCTGGAGTAATAGGCATTACACGCGAAAGCTGGACTTATGCGTCCTGGCTTTCTCCCTCCTCTCCAGCAACTTCTTCTTTCTTGTCTTCTGCTATAGAGCGAGAAGAACGTGCAGATCCAAGGTTATAGAGGTCTTTTGCAGATGGAGCGGCAGCAGGAGTTTCTTCTGCGGCCTGAGGTGCCACGTGCTCAGTTACCTCTGTGGAATCATCGGAGAAAGCAACAGAAGAGGTAGCTTGTGATGCAGCTGCAGGAGCCTCGTCAGCAGAAACGGTTTCTGCCTGCTCAGTCTCCTGGGTCTGTTCAACCTGCTTGCTCTGTTCAGCTGTCTCAGCAGCAGCCTTCTCAGCTGCCTCACGCTCTTCCTTGAGACGAGCACGACGCTCAGCAAAGGTCTCCTGGTGATCTGTATCCTCGCGATCAGCATCAGATGCAGCATTTTTGAGCTGCTCGGAGCGCTTGGGTTTCTCGTGAAGTGCATCCGCCGCAGGATCAAGTAAGTCTGCACGGACAACTTTATTAAAGCCTTCTTGAGCGTTCTGGAACTGTCTGAGAGCACGGCCAAGCGTGCGACCCATACCAGGTAATTTATCAGGACCAAATACTAAAAATGCAAAGAGCAGAATTAGTACGAGCTCTGTTTCTCCAATGCCAAACACAAGCAATACCTTTCTGGAACAAACATAAACAAGCTCTTTGAACCGTTTCTCAAAGAGCTTGCAAGTTACCAAACCTACTTGCGAACGTTAAGGTCTTTATCAACCCCAAGGAGCGTAAAGACACGCTCCACGTTTTTCTGAGGATTTGCAACAACAAGCACAGAACCACTCTCTTGTGCTCGATGTGCAGCGCCCACTAAAACGCCAATGCCCGTCGAATCAATATAAGCTACCTCAGCAAAATCAGCTTCAACTTCTTTTGCTCCATCGGCGAGCGCAGTATCCAAAGCATCACGAAGCTCGGAGGCGTTTGACACGTCTACCTCACCCTCAATGCGAATAATGGCCTTTGTATCTGTAATTTCAGAGCTTATCTCTAGTGCCATAACTCCTCCTTACTTGGTGTTATTTGAAGAGGTAGAGGTGTTTCCGTTTAATGCATCAAGAACTTTCTGTGCATTATCCCTCACACCGGCGCTATTATCGGAATCCTTTTCAATTGCCTTCTGCAGTGCCTCTTTTGCAAGATCTACTTGATCAGTAACACGATACATCATTCCCAAATTAAGCCAACCGTTAGCATAATCTGGAGAGCGATCTGTTACTGCCTTAAGTGCCTCAACAGCACCTGTTTGGTCTCCTGCGTAGAACTGGGCAATTGCCCTATCAACACGGACTTCATCAGAATCATTTGAAGCAAGATACGTATCGTACTCAGCAATTGCTTTGTTAATCAGCTGCAAAGACTGCTTCTGAACAGAGTCATCTTGAGAAGAACTCTTAAGCGCCATTCCCCAACCTAAATAGGTACGAGCCAAATCAAGATGTGCTGGTAGATTATCTGGATTGGACTGAATAGCAGACTCTTTTTCTTCTGCTTGCTTCTGATAGACCTGGTTAATAGCCTCAGGAGAATTTTGCTGAGTCTGATGCTGCTTTTGCGAGTTAGAGAAAATGCTGGCAAGAGAAGGCAGCATCATAGAAATAGCAATAAAGAGCGAGAATACGCCAATAGCAATCTTCATGCCTGTAGAAGGACCTGGCTTTTTAGGAGCCTCATCGGGCTTACGGTCCATTGCCTTCTTTTTTGCTGTCTGGTTTGCCATGGCAACCAGTTCTTTTTCTGCCTTCTGTTCTGGTGTAAGTTCTGGCTTTGAAGTATTAGTTGGCATTCAACATCCAATCGCTTTTTCTAAACATAATCTATCAAGATACGGCAGAATGGGCCTACTTTCAAAGGAAATACCAAAGTTACACAAGCTATCCCCAGACGCTCTGACCGCGATCAACTTTTGCAAGTCGAGCACTTACCTGTTTAACAGCAACAATAAACACATCAAGCGCTGCATCAAGCTCTTCCAACGTTGGGTAACTTGGAGCAATTCTGATATTAGTATCAAAAGGATCCTTGCCGCATGGCCACGTAGCTCCTGCAGGTGTCATGGTAACGCCCAGTTCATTGGCGCGAGAAACAATTGCGCGTGCAGAGCCAACGGGACCATCAAACGAGACAAAATAGCCACCCTTAGGATGAGACCAGGTTGCAACGCCTAGATCTCCCAGACCCTCCTGCAATTTGCGCTCAACTAATTCAAAACGTGGTCGAAGCAGCTCGGCATGCTTTTGCATATGGGCTTCAATACCTTGAGCATCTTTGAGGAAACGCACATGTGCCAGCTGCGAGATTTTCTCGGGAGAAACTCGAGCAACCTTGAAAGCGCTCTGAATTTCTTTAATATCCTCAGAGTTTGCGGCAACCCATGCCATGCCTGAGCTTGGGAAGGTTACCTTTGCCGTTGAAGCAAAAGCAATTACCAGATTCTTTTGAGCACCACCTGCATCAACCTCTGAAAGTGCATCAAAGATATTTAAGAGCTGAGGAGCCTCAGATTCTGGCACGAAGGCGTGAATCGCGTAGGCGTTATCCCAGAAGATTCTAAAGTCAGGAGCAGCGGGTTTGAGGTTTGCAAACGCACGGACAACCTCATCTGAATAGGTGATACCGGTAGGGTTTGCAAAACGTGGAACGCACCAAATTCCCTTAACAGAGCTGTCGTTCTCAACAAGCTCCTTGACCACGTCCATATTTGGGCCGTCTTCAGTCATAGGTACTGCAACGTTTTCAAAGCCATAATGCTGTGTAATAGCAAAATGACGGTCATAGCCTGGAGCAGGACAGAGGAACTTAAGTGTAGTGCCCTGAGCCTTTGCAGCCGCCATCTGCTCTGCCCAAGAAGGCTGACCAGCAAGACCGTGGGTTACGGCATGAGAAATAATGTCGTGCATAAGGTTAAGGCTTGAAGAGCCATTTACGATGACCTGATCAGCAGGTACACCTGTGAGTTCTGCGGCAAAAGCTCGAGCAGAAGGAAGGCCCCAGGGGTCTCCGTAGTTGTCTGCAAAAGAACCGCCGTCAGTCAGGTCAGAAGTGGAGTTCAGCTCATCAAGCATAGGCTTAGACAGCGCCGTCTGCGCAGGGCTTGGCTTTCCGCGAGCCATATCAAGCTTGAGGTTTTTCTCGCCAAGTGCACGAGCTTCTTGTCCAATAAGCTCAAGAGCCTGGTTAAGCTCAGCGTCGCTCATCTTCTGATAAGCGTTTTGCTCAGAGGTTGATTTTGGCTGGAACAGCTCGCGAGAAACTAGCTCAAACATGACACTCCCCTTTTCGGTCTCTGCGTGATACAAAGTATAGGTGATTTGAAAATCAACGCGACAAGGAGAATCATGGCAAATTCTACACAGCCTGGCATGCGCTCGGAGGCATATGGCGAGCTCCAGCACCTTGTTGACAATCTTTATAAGCGCAAACCTTCAGGCACAGTCACTAAGGTTGACGTGCTGATTCAAGCTGAAGTAGATGATCTTGATGAAGATTTGCAAGAAGTCATTGAGCTGATTCCGTCGGGCACCTATGTCCGCGCTCGCCTCTGCGATCAGATTAACTCAATTGTTACGGCGCACGGTTGGGGCTTTACCTACGGCACGGTCGAGTAGTCTTAATCTTCCTTTATATTGTTCTGCCTTTGGTGCTTATAGAACTCTGCGAGGTGTACAAAGAGTAGGCCTAAGATTGCAGAAGCAAACGATGCGGCGAGAATCTCCCCTGCGTCTGGGAATGCAAGGTTAGAAATAAGAATTGACATGGTAAAGCCAAGGCCGCCCATAAGACCTACGGCAGTAATCTGAATCCAGTCAACTTTTGCAGGAAGCTTGCAAATCTTACATTTGACCAGCAACAGCGTTACAAAAATAATTCCCAGTGGCTTACCCAGGACAGCACCAAAGAAAACACCATGTGCAATAGTGCTGCTTAGTAGAGCAACGAAATCTGCTCCTACCAGCGTAATCTGCGCATTAACAAACGCAAAGATGGGCAGAACAACAAAGTTTACAAAGACAGAAATATAGTGCTCAACACGCTGAAGCGGTGGAGTTACGTGGTGCATGACCTGCTCAATAGAGTTAGCACCACGTGTAAAGTCATGCTGACCCAAAACGTGATGCTCGTCATCGTAGTGATCGTCAAGCTCACGAGCACGTCTGGAAAGCCAGCTTCCCAGCTTGCTCAAGCGAACATCAGAGTGAGATGGCAAGAAGAAAGCAAGAAGGACACCTGCAAGGGTTGCATGAATTCCCGAGTGGTACATGCAGACCCAGAGAACCAAACCAACAAGCAAATAAGGACCGGAAGAATAAATCTTTAAGCGATTCATTCCCCACAAAATAACAAGAACACCAAGAGAAGCTGCTAACCAGGCAATATCTGGCGTGTGACCATAGAAAAGCGCAATGACCACAATAGCCAGAATATCATCAGCAATTGCAAGTGTTTGGAAAAAGACCTTGGTTTGCGGACTAATTCTGTTGCCCAACAGCGACATGACACCCAACGCAAAGGCAATATCGGTTGCAATTGGTGTTGCCCATCCATGAGGAGCAGTACTTGCATTGAGCGCCAAATAAATGATGGCAGGAACCGCAACGCCACCGACAGCAGCAAGCATAGGAAGCATTGCCTGTCTTGGCTTTCTAAGCTGGCCAACAGTTACCTCATACTTAAGCTCAATACCTACCAGCAAGAAGAAGATTGCCATAAGGAAATCATTCACAAAGGTTTCTAGAGCCATATGTGCATGAATCATTCCAAGCGAGAAACTCATTTGGACTTCAAGAATTTCTCGAACCACCTCATGAGCAGGTGAGTTGGCAACTACAAGTGCAATAAGAGCCGCAAGCACCATGACTGCTGCTGCAATAGTGCTGTTAGAGGTAATTCTCTTTAGAGAAGAGCGCTGGCTAATTCTTCTTACTACAGCGGGCTCTCTATAAATACTAGACATTATCTACCGTTCTCTCTTTATCTAAATGGTATTAATCGTTAGCTATGCAAGTTTTTCTCGATGTATATACCTAGTGTACCGTCTACCTACCGTTGAGGGCAACTTGTCATATCTCAAGAAAACGGGGTATATCTCTATGTAAAATGTGGGTAATAGAAAGTCAACGTTTGGCTACTTGTAGCACGTATATATTTGGAGCGGATAATGGACACTAAGCGAATTGCCATCATCACAGACTCAGGAACTAATGTCCCACCTGATTTTGTTGCTGAACACAATATTCGTATCACCCCACTTCGCATTAACTATTCTGATGGCTCTTCCTATGAGTCTGGTATTACCATTACGCCAGCAGAGCTTGTTGCCCGCTTTGAAGAAGAAGTTCCTAAGACTTCACTTCCTTCTCCTGAAGGAATTAAAGCTGCCTTTGATGATGCAAAAGCAGCAGGGTACGAGGGTGCTGTTTACGTTGCTATCTCCTCTGGACTCTCTGCTACCTGCGATACTGCTCGCATGATTGCAGAGTCCATTACAGACTTCCCTATTTATGTTGTTGATACCAAAAACATTGGTATTGCTTCTGGCCTTATTGTTATTGAGGCTCAACGTCTTATTGAGCAGGGCCTTTCTCTTTCAGAGATTAGTGTCAAACTTGATCAGGCTTCTCTAAACACACGCGTATACTTCTCTGTTCCAAGCCTTGAGTACCTGCGCAAAGGTGGCCGTATTTCTGAGGCAATTTATCGCATTGGTTCCATGTTAAACATCAAGCCTGTTCTTACCTGTGATGAGAATGGTAAATACGTCATTGCTAAGAAAACTCGTGGTTGGCAGAAGTCTCTTGCAGGACAGATTGCTTTAGGATCAGCTTTTGCTCAGCAATTTGACCACGTTCATGTGGGTATTTGCTGCTCTGCCCCTAATATCATTTACTCCGAAATGGAAGCAATGATTAAAGAAGCAATCCCTAATGTCACCGACTTTAGGTATGTCGAGGCTGGCTCGGACCTTCTTGTCCATACGGGACCAGGCCTTGTTGGTTATGCCGTATTTGGCTACTAAAAGTTAATCGCCTCATGCAACTAAGAACAGCCGCCCACTCAGGCGGCTGTTTTCTTGTAGAGAGCACGTAGGGCGAGAAGAGCTTCTCGCCCTATGCGTCTAGGGTTACAGCAATGGCTGATCCGCGAAGAAACCTTGGTCGTCAAGAAGATTGGAGCCGTCAGCAGCTTCAGTTGCCAGCTGATCGCAACGCTCGTTAAGCGGATGACCTGCGTGACCCTTGACCCACTTGAAACTTACCTCATGGTCTTCCATAGCAGCAAGGAGGCGCTTCCAAAGGTCTACGTTTTTGACCGGCTCTTTAGAAGCCGTCTTCCAGCCTTTTCTAATCCATCCCGAGACCCATTTTTGATTAAACGCATCAACTACGTACTTGGAATCGGAATAGAGCTCTACCTGACAAGGACGCTTAAGCGCTTCAAGTGCAACAATGACGCCAAGGAGCTCCATGCGGTTATTCGTAGTGGTTTTATAACCCTGGCTGAACTCTTTTGTATGCTGCTGGCCGGAAGGATCGGTGTACAGAAGCACTGCCCCATAGCCACCAGGACCAGGGTTTCCTCGAGACGCACCGTCTGTATAGACTGTGACGTGCATATATGAGGTTGCAGCCTCCATACCAAATCTCCTCTAGAACGTGCGTTAAACGCGCCTACTTTGCCTCAGCCCAATTGGAACCATAGCTTACATCGGCAATGAGAGGAACACGCAGAGTTACAACGTCTTCCATAGTCTCTTTTACTAGTTTAGAGACTGTATCAATCTCTGACTCAGGAACTTCCAAGTCAAGTTCATCGTGAATCTGAAGAATCAGCTTTGACGCAAGACCCTCATCACGCAGGCGTTTCTCGACATTAATCATTGCAATTTTGATAATGTCTGCGGCACTTCCCTGCATAGGGTGATTCATAGCAGTGCGCTCGCCGAAGGCAATAAGCTGACGATTTGACTGGTTGAACTCTCTAATGTGGCGCTTACGACCATACATGGTAAGAGCGTAGCCACATTCGTGAGCGGTGCGGACGGAATCATCCAGATAGGCACGAACGCCAGGATATGCGTCAAAGTAGCGGTCAATCATCTCCTGCGCTTCCTTGCGGGAAATCTTAAGAGACGTTGCCAGACCAAAGGCCTGCTGACCATAGACAATGCCAAAGTTAACTGCTTTAGCACGGCTGCGAAGTGCTGGGGTAACCTCTTCCACAGGCACGCCAAAGACACGAGCGGCAGTTGCTGCATGGAAGTCAGCACCAGAGTTAAATGCTGCTACCAGGTGCTCGTCAGCTGAAAGGTGTGCCAGCAAGCGCAGCTCAATCTGGGAGTAGTCGCAGGCGAGAAAAACGCTGCCCTCGGGAACGGTAAAGGCAGTACGGACACGATGTCCCAGCTCAGAGCGGGTAGGAATGTTCTGCAGGTTTGGATCAGAGCTGGAAAGCCTTCCTGTTGCAGCAACGGTCTGATTGAATGTGGTGTGGATGCGCTTATCGCCACGAATAAGCGCAGGAAGCGCATCGAGATAAGTTGATTTGATCTTGGCACGCTCACGATACTCAAGAACATCAGCAACAATCTGGTACTCCTGCGCCAGGTCTCCTAGAACCTTTGCGTTGGTGGAGTAAAACCCGGTGCGCGTCTTTTTGAGGCCATAGGTTGGAAGTTTAAGCACGTCAAACAAGATATGAGAAAGCTGGCTTGGAGAATCCAAGTTAAAATCCTCGCCTGCTGTCTGGTGAATACTTGCTACACGCTGCGCAATATCTTCACCCAGCTCCGAAGACTGCTTAGCAAGCTCCTGAGGATCAACGTAGAGACCACGACGCTCCATCGCAGCAAGTACAGGCAGTAGCTGCATCTCTAGAGAAGTAAAGAGCTCCAAGGAACCATCATCTTCAAGCTTTTTAGTGAGCACAGGCACAAGAGCTCTAGCAGCTACAGCTCTTAGTGCTGCAGCAGGAACCTCGTCTGTTGGCTCAGGAAGCTCAGAGCCAAAGTACAGCTCAACTAAGCCATTGATATCAAAACTTGAACGATCAGACTCAAGCAGATACGCAGCAACACCTGTATCAAAGAGGCGATCAGAATCAATGGTCTCAATATCCAGTTTCTGTGGCTCAGACGAATCAACAGGACTTACCTCATGAAGCAGTGCCTTGACATCGTCTGCGGCAACACGGGCTTCTCGCAAAATACGCAAGAGTGCTGCAGTTGCGTTTTCTCCTTCAAATTTAAGAAGCGCCTTTTCTGTAGACACCCAAAGTGTGCGAGAAAGGCTAAAGAGCGCTCCGGCGTCCGCCGCAGAATCCTCTGCAACACCAATCCACTCCTGATTCTCTAGAGCAGCAGTGAGTGCAGCAGACGCGTCTCCTGCCTGCAGAAATTCTGACGGAATAGGAAGTGCGGGTGTAGCGGAGGCAGTTTGTGTGACTGCGCCAGCAGCAGACCCACCAGCCATGCGGGCAAGCCTTGAAGTCATGCCGGTAAAGCCCAAAGCCGAGAAAGCCTTGACTACGTCATTTGGATCAAATGTTGGGAACTTAGCGTCGTCCAGGTTGATATCAAGCGGCGCATCAGTGCGAATAGTAGCCACCTTGCGGGAGAGCAGCGCGTCATCAATGTGAGCGCGAAGGTTTTCTCCCACCTTGCCCTTGACCTCGTCAGCGTGGGCAATGACCTGGTCAAGCGAGCCATACTCCACAATCAACGCAGCAGCTTTCTTGGGACCAATTCCAGGAACACCTGGAATGTTATCTGAAGAGTCTCCCTTAAGGCCATAGAAATCTGGGACAAGCTCAGGCGTAATACCTGCATAGAGATCTGCCACAGTCTCTGGTGTCATAATTGAGACGTCAGAGACGCCCTTGCGCGTAGAGACAATCTTGACGTTTTCTGTGGAGAGCTGATACATATCGCGGTCGCCCGTGAAGAGCAGCATCTGATAGCCCTCTGCCTCACCGCGGCGAGCAAGGGTGCCCAAGATATCGTCGCCCTCCCAGCCTTCAAGCTGGCAGACAGGAACATCAAGCGTCTTGAGCAGCTCCTTGACTATGGGAAACTGTGCGTGCAAAGCGGGGTCCATAGGAGGACGCTGGGCCTTGTACTGAGGCAACATATCAATGCGAACCTGTGGCTTGCCCTTATCAAAGGCGCAAATGACGCCATCTGGTGAGAAGGACTCAACAAGCTTGATAAACATGTTAAAGAAGCCAAAGAGCGCGCCAGTTGGCGTACCATCTGGAGCTGCCATAGGCTGACGGATTGCATGGAATGCTCGGTGCATGAGCGAGTTTCCGTCAATAACGGCAATGGTTCTACGTGGTTTAGCTGCACCTTCTTTGGTTGATGCAGCCTCGTTTTGATCTGTAGTATCAACTGGCATAGTAGTATCAGACATACCTGCTCCTCTTAGTTTTGTGTACTTCTATTGTACTAAGAGTTCCTCTGCTTATGCGCGCCAGAGCCCACGGAAACAAAGCCCACATCTCATTTGGGCAGCGGCTAAAATTTTTTGTAATCGTTATGTTTCTGTTTGCATCCTCGCCACTCTGACTCTGCCAAACGTGCGAAAATAACAACCAACATAACGTGCCCAGCACGCGAGAAAACAGACTAACTGCCAGCATTTACCCACAAGGAGGGGCTGTGGCTCACGACAAAGTTTCTCAGGAATTTGGCTCACTTCTCTTTACCGACGCAGACATGCAAGAACGCCTGCCAAGGCCAACGTACAAGAAACTTCGTAGTGTCATCCAGGACGGCAAGCCGCTTGACCTCGACATTGCAAACGAGGTTGCGCATGCCATGAAAGAGTGGGCACTTGAAAAAGGTGCTACTCACTTCACACACTGGTTCCAGCCTCTTACAGGCATTACTTCCGAGAAGCACGACAGCTTTATGACTCCTCAGGGAAACGGCACTATTTTGATGTCCTTCTCGGGAAAAGAGCTGGTACAGGGCGAGCCTGACGCATCAAGCTTCCCTTCTGGCGGTCTGCGCGCTACCTTTGAGGCTCGTGGTTACACGGTTTGGGATCCTGCAAGCCCAACCTTCATCAAAGACGAAGTCCTCTGCATTCCAACTGCATTTATTTCATACACCGGAGAAGCGCTGGATAAGCGCACTCCTCTGCTTCGTTCCCAGGTTGCCCTAGAGAAGCAGGCCAAGCGTGTTCTTGCACTCTTTGGACAAGAGCCTTCTCGCGTTGTTACAAACATTGGCCCTGAGCAGGAGTACTTCCTTATCAAAGAGGAAGACTTTGAGCAGCGTCCTGACCTTATCCTTTGTGGTCGTACTCTCTTTGGTTGCGAACCAAGCAAGGGTCAGGAGCTTGATGAGCACTACTTTGGCGCTATTCGCCCAACCGTCAACAACTTCATGAAAGAGCTTGATGACGAGCTCTGGAAGCTGGGTATCCCTGCAAAGACAAAGCATAATGAGGTTGCACCTTGTCAGCATGAGCTTGCGCCTGTCTTTGAGCAGGGCGCTCTTGCTATTGATAACAACCTCCTGACCATGGAGAAGCTCAAGCTTCTTGCACCGCATCACGGCCTTGCCTGCCTTGAGCACGAGAAGCCCTTTGAGTACGTCAATGGCTCTGGTAAGCACGACAACTGGTCACTCTCCGCAGATAACGAGAATCTGCTTGAGCCTGGCGATAAACCTGGCGAGAACCTCCGCTTCCTAGTCTTCCTTGCGTGCCTTGTTGCCGCTGTTGACTCTCATGCAGACCTTCTGCGCATGTCGGTTGCATCTGCTGGAAACGATCACCGCCTTGGTGCAAACGAGGCTCCACCTGCAATTGTTTCAGTCTTCCTAGGCGCCGCACTTTCTGTAATTGTTGATGACCTCATCACTGGCTCTGATGTTCACGGTGCAAAGCGCACTCGTATGGATCTTGGCGTTCCAACACTTCCTGCAGTTCTTAGGGACAACACGGATAGAAACCGTACCAGCCCCTTTGCGTTTACTGGTAACAAGTTTGAGTTCCGTATGTGCGGCAGCCAGCAGAACCTCTCTGATCCTAACGTCATTTTGAACACCATTGTTGCCGAGCAGTGTGATCGCTTTGCAAACGATCTTGAAGACGCTTCTGAGGAGAACTTTACCAAGGAAGCTTTGAGGTGGGTTATTGATACCTTCAAAGCTCACGAGCGCATCCTCTTTGAAGGCAATGGCTACTCAGGCGATTGGGAGAAACTCGCTGAGGAGCGCGGTCTTCCAAACCTCCGCACCACCCCTGAGGCACTTCCTGCAATGGTTGCTCCAGAGAACATTGAGCTCTTTGAGCGCTATGGTGTTCTTTCCCAGGCAGAAGCACAGGCTCGCTACGTTGCAAAGGCAGAGCAATACGCTAAGGTTCTCAACATTGAGGCTCGTACCATGCTGTATATGACGCGCCACATGTATCTGCCTGCCCTCTTTACCTACTCAAGTGATGTAGCCTCTTCAGTTGCTGCTAAACAGGCTATTGGTATCAAGAGCGTTGCAGAAACAGAGATTGTTGAGAGGCTCACTGCAGGTATTGACGAGATTTACGCAGCTACCAACAGCCTTGATGAGATCAATACCACAGCTCACCAGATGAAGGATCAGCCTCAGGAGCAGTGCGAATACTACTGCAATGAAGTTCTTCCTGCCATGGCCCGCCTGCGCAGCGCCGTTGACTCCATGGAGCTCATCTGCGGACACGACTGGTGGCCAGTTCCTAGCTACAACAAGATGCTCTTCTACGTCTAGTTCTTCACTAAGAGCTTCTTGGCGAGAAACCCGGTCTTCTCGCCACTCCACCTTTAAAGCAAAACGGCTCAGTTTACCTGGGCCGTTTTTGATGTCCAAATGCTTAACGTTTAGAAAGAGCTATGCATTGATCAACTTGCTGTAGATAGCATGAACGTCTTCAAGCTTGATGAGATTGCCTTCTGCATCGGTTGGAGTAGGAGCTATCTGCATTGATTCACTTACTGCTGTCAAATTCAGACGGCTTGCATACCAAGGCGTTGGCGTTCCCTCAATAACTGGCGAGAAGAACGAGTCCATTTCTCCCATGTGTTCAGCAGAATCTCGCTTAGTAATAAATTCCTGCCATAAATACGCTGAATACGTATGTTTTGACCCCTGACATACAAATGACCTTATCGTAGAGAAATAAGAAGTGCCTGGCAGAATAACTGAAAGATTATCAAAATCATCTTTAGTAATTGCTCTATAAGCAGCGCTTAGCGGACAAACACAAGCCCTGTACTTGCCAAATCCTGTGTCTCTAATAGCTTGATACGTACTCTCAGAAAATGCGTCAACATTTTCAAACAAACTTTGGATAATCTGAGTGCCTTTATCCAGACCATACTGGCCTAAAAAGAGCGATTCAAACTTCTTACCCGCATACGTAAGTGCGGGGTCAGGAATAACATACCTTCCACGCAGGCCATCTGTAAGAAGATCGGTCCATTCGTGAGGACGCAAAATCTTTTTCTCATTAAGGCGTTCTTGATTTACAAGTAAAACCAATGGATCTGCAGCGTAGGCATACCAGTATCCGTTGGTGTCAAAAAACTCAGGGCGTACGTACTGGTCTGTTGAAGAAACCTCAAACGGTTGACAATATGCGGAAGTCTCAAAATTTTGCATGAGAGCTTCGCTTGCCAAGAAAATGACATCGGGTTTCTCAAAACCCCAATCAGTACCAGATTTGGTATCAGAAGTTTCAGACTCCGAACTCTTACCAGAAGTGTATGTTTGCTGAATAAACTCCTGAATTTCTTCCTCCGTTGCCTCGCCCACCGTAACAGGCATAGAAAACATTCTTGAATATGTTTCTACCAGGGGCTTTACCGCTTCTTTGGAAGTACATAAAAGATTGAGGGAGCCCTCTCGTTGCGCAAGTTGAATAAGCGCTCGAGCATAGCCTGGAACTTTTGAATTAAGCTGTGGAGGAAGAAGCTCCTGCTGAACATAAGAAATTCCTGGACTCAAAACGTTTGCTACCGTAGCTATTACAGGAGCAGCAACCGCCGAGACAGCCAGGATAATAAATGAGGTTCTTGTAACAGAAGTGGCAGTTGGTGGAGTGATCTTCTCGTCAGGGTCTTTTGGTCCAAAAGTTTTATGCATCTTCTGGCGCAGACAATCTGGGATAAACTTCACGCTACCTCCTTACCTGCTACATAATCCGTCTGGTCAAACAGATTTTATCCAAAAAAGGCTTTTAGTCCAATCAGGATAAGTACTACACCGCCCACCATCTCGGCACGGTCGCCCAGAAGAGAACCAAGTTTTTTGCCTACAAACAATGCAACAGTACAGAGAACAGCGGTGATAATGCCAAAGAGCACCGCGGCAACTAAAATGTCCACACCTTGAGCTCTAAAACTTACGCCAACAGCAAATGCGTCGATTGCTGTAGCAACAGCTTGAAAGAGCAGCTTTCCATAAGAGAGCGTCGTGATCTCTTGCTGGGCTTCTTCCTCATCTTCCTCAGAAGCGTCTTCTTTGAGCGCCTTATAGCCGCTGTACAGCATGTTTGAACCGATGAAGCCAAGAATAACTAAAGAAACAATTCCTGCATACTTCTCAATCAACTCTGCTGCAATACCGCCAACAAAATAACCGGCAAGCGGCATGCCAAACTGAAAAAGACCAAAGAAAAGTGGCATGCGCATAAGACGAGAAAACCTATGGTCATCAAAGGCAAAGGTGTTAGAGATGGTGACAGAGAACGCATCTGTTGCAAGCGCCACGCCTAACATTAAAATTTCAAGTAGACCCATGTGTGAGTTCCTAAGTATCATTAAACTTTGTAACATGAAGAAGAAATTTTAACGCCTATACGTGTTTTTCGGCTACTCTTATATTGAAAAACTACAAGGAGTACTATGCCTGCTTTAATAACCCACTATCTGTTTGGCGCAGAGGTGGTTCATGATTTACCGCAAGAGCTTGTTGCAACTGACGCAGAGGTCAATGCGTTCTTGCTTGGAAACCAGGGACCTGATCCTTTCTTGGCTCGTCACCTTGCCTGGCCAAACCACTCACTTGCTTGCAATAGGCTACATCGTCGTATGCACGCAGGCCATATTGTTGACGCATTTTTATCCATTCGCGATGGTGTTTCTCGCCTGCCACAGAGCGACATGCCAGCTGGTCGTGCGTTTGCGCTTGGCCTCTTAGCACACTACGCGCTAGATAGGATTGTCCATCCGTTTGTGTATTCCCAGCAAGATGCGCTGATTGAGGCGGAACCATCTCTCAAAAATGCCTACAGAGAGCTTCATCCTATTATTGAAACGGATTTGGATTCATATCTTCTTTGGCACATGCGCCACACTACCGTTGAGACGTTTCCACCAGCTGAGGTGCTTGAAGCCATTGAATCCACCAAGCACGTTGGTGGCGCGCTCTTCTCACAAGTAGCGCTTCAGGTATTTGACCTTAATGTTGGCGTTGGTGAGTACGAGAAGGCCCTTCAGGATTACGCCCGTATCTACCACACCGTAGAGCGCACTGATCCTAAGTACACTACCAAGCTTCCTGACGTTTTATATAAGACCGAGAAGTTCATGCGTCCTTCAAACAATTCATACGTTGCCGCAATGGCTCACCGTATTGTTAAGACCGAGGACTTCCCTACGGCAAACCTCAAGCGTCTACCTTGGAAAGAACCTTATACAGGAGAGATTAAGACTGAAAGCATTCTTGATCTTATGGATGAAGCTCGTGAGTTCTACAAAGAGCTGGTTCAGGCAACTATTTTGGGTCAGAGAATTACCTTAGAAGAGCTGGTTGACGGCATCAATTACATGGGTAAACCCGTTGTAGAAATGGTTGATGACGAGGACTAACTCACATCAAAATACAAATGCATTGAGCATTCAAACACGTAAGCAAAAGGCGACTACCTTGTGAACTGCCTCCCATTTCTTAGACACGAGAAATGGGAGGCAGTTCAAAACACACTTAAGTCAGATAATCTGTTAAAAAGACGTATACATGACGCAGAAATTACCTCAAACATGCAGATTATCTTTATTAGGTGTGTAAAATGCCCGCATCTGAGCAGATTATCTGACTTAGGTGTGTTCCGTAGATACTGAATTTATCTATAGTTAAATTTCTTATATAAGTCTATTCATGTTTAAGCATATTAGATGAAGTTTATGCATAGATATGCATATCAGGTAGTGTGACCGCCTAGCTGCCTGGCTATCTTGATTAAGAACATGTCGATTCTTCGGCAGAACCTACCAAAGCTGCGCTATTTTGTGGGCCAGGCCTAAAAGCCGACGCTAACACGCTGCAGAATCATAATCACCTGCATATGAACTGCCTCCCATTTCTTAGGTCCAAGAAATGGGAGGCAGTTCACTTGGTAGCCGCCTTATTACTAACGCTTATCCACAATCTAACGCACGCTATAAAGATGCATGCTGTAAAAGCGCATGCTATAAAAACACATACCGTAAAAGTTGATTTTACAGAAGCGCTTCTTCCCATGCAGGCTCTTTAAATCCAAGCAAGATAGTATTGCCTGCAACCACCAAGGGGCGCTTGACCAGCATGCCTGTAGTGGCGAGCAGCTTATAGGCATCGCTATCGCTCATACCCGCATCAAGCTGCTCCTTGATGTTATTATCGCGATACACCATGCCTGAAGTATTGAAGAATTTCCTGATGGAGAGACCACTCAGTTTGTGCCACTCAGCAAGCTCTTCTGTAGTTGGGTTCTCCTCTTTAATATCGCGCAGCGTATAAGAAACACCATGTTCATCAAGCCATTTAAGAGCTCTCTTACAGGTAGTGCAGCGAGAATAACAAAGAACCAGAATGCTTTTATCTGCCATAGCTGTCCCTTTTGGATCAATTATCGATTGCACAAACGAAAACTTTTTTGAGTTACAAGCAATCCTAAAATCAATATTCCTAGAGAAATGCCATAGAGCATACCGATAAAGAGGTCATTAACGTTTGATGCTGCGCCCAAGATGATTGCTAAAATCAAAAACATCATTCCAAGAGAAATGTACTTGCTTTTTAGTAGGTTCATTTGGTCGTCTCCTTTTTACTGACGGTAACAAAGCATTATAAATCAACACCTTGTTGCTAAACATACACATTTATGCAGGTGCCTGACCTGTTTCAAGAATTTGCTGGAGCGCAGCCTCATCAAGTACGGGAACACCCAAGCTCTCAGCCTTTGTAAGCTTAGATCCCGCGGCTTCTCCTGCTACTACGAAGCTTGTCTTCTTAGATACAGAGCCAGAAACCTTTGCTCCCATAGCTTTAAGCTGAGCACCAGCCTCATCGCGTGTGAAGTGCTCAAGAGTTCCCGTTAAAACAAACGTAAGCCCGGCAAGTGTCTGAGGAAGCTCGTTTTCTGGCTTCTCTTCCTCAAGCACTACGCCTGCCTGACGAAGACGCTCAATAACGGCAACATTTTCTGGTATCGAGAAGAACTCGTGTACAGATTCTGCAATCTTGGGTCCAATACCTGGGATTTCAGCGATTTTCTCGACAGGGGCTGTAGCAAGCGCCTGAATGGAGCCAAATTCTTGGGCAAGCAGCTCCGCGACGTTAGCACCAACGTGCCTCATGCCAATACCAAAGAGCACGCGTCCAAGACCGCGCGTCTTTGATTCCTCAACCTTTGCCATAACCTTCTTGGCAATAGTGCGACCCACAGGAATGCTGTCGCCAGAAAGGTGATCTGCAGTATCGGTATCGTAGACACGACCTGTAGGCATGTTTGCCAGCATTTCTTCAGTGAGCTTATCGTAGAAGTCGGCTACGTCAGAGAGGACGCCTTCTTCAACCATACGGTTAATAAGCTCGTCACCAAGGCCGTCAATGTCCATAGCCTTACGGCTGCCCCAGTGAATCAGACGCTCAACTGCCTGAGCAGGGCAATCAATAGAGACACAGCGGAAAGCCACTTCTCCTTCTTCCTGAATAACAGGACTGCCACAGCTTGGGCAGGTAGTTGGCATCTGGAACTCAACAGCATCTGCTGGTCGAAGGCTCAAAACTGATCCTACAACCTCTGGAATAACATCTCCTGCCTTGTGGACAATGATGGTGTCACCCTCGCGCACATTTTTACGACGAATCTCGTCAAGGTTGTGGAGAGTTGCGCGCGCGATGGTAGAACCTGCAACAGTGACGGGATCAAACTCAGCAACAGGTGTGAGTACGCCTGTACGACCAACTTGAATACGAATTTCTCGCAAAACGGTCTGCTTTTCCTCTGGTGGGAACTTAAATGCAATAGCCCAACGAGGAGCACGAGAAGTAAATCCCAGAGCTTCCTGGCTGGCAAATGAGTCAACCTTTACCACCACGCCATCAATGTCGTAATTAAGGTCTCCTCGCTGCTCAAGAGCTTGCGCACAGAAATCGTGAACCTCCTGAGCGCTCAGGCAACGGCGGGCATAAGGATTAACATTAAAGCCGCAGCTACGAAGCCAGTTTAAGAACTCCCACTGACTATGAACATCAAGAGGACCCTCATCGGCTACCGCATAGATAAAGGTCTCAAGATCTCGATGAGCGGTAATCTTTGGGTCCTTTTGACGCAAAGATCCAGCGGCCGCATTTCTTGGGTTAGCAAAAGGCTGTTTACCTGCAGCATCCGCATCTTCATTCAAACGAATAAAGGAATGCTTTGGCATATAGACCTCACCACGCACCTCAATGCTCTGATTAAGGCCTCTATTCTCAACCTGCTCTAGACCAGCAAGTGCAAGCTCTCGTGGGACATCAGAGATAGTCAAAACGTTTGCCGTAACGTTTTCTCCCGTGCTTCCGTCACCTCGTGTAGCAGCACGTACAAACTGACCGTCACGATACGTTAATGCAACACCTAAGCCGTCAATCTTTAGCTCACAGGTATATGCCACAGGGTTTGTAAGTGATGCACCAAGAGCCTCATCAGTCCTGGAAAGCCATGCATCTAGCTCTTCTAGGTTCATAGCATCGTCCATGGAATACATGCGAGCGGCATGCTGGACAGGCTCAAACTGCTCAGAAACGTAACCACCTACGCGCTGGGTATAGCTATCCTCAGTTACAAGCTCTGGATATGCTGCCTCAAGCTGCTGAAGCTCAATAAGCAGACGGTCAAACTCAGCGTCAGTCAGTTCAGGATTATCAAGGGCATAGTAAGCATATGCCGCATGATTCAAGATCCTATTGAGCTCTGCTGCACGAGCGGTCTCTTTTGGCGAAAGTGCTGCCATTATTACTCCAAACATAAAAACGTAGGTGCAAGAAAGTCTTGCACCTACCAGGTATTTATTTGCGTCCTCTTAAGGTTCTACCAAGGGCCTTAAGGGCTTCTCGCCTTGCGCTGCCATATGGTGCAATGGGGTCAATAATCTTGCGCAGAGGACTTGCATCAGAAAGCGCGCGCTCGTGGAACTCTGTGACGTCGGCGTCATTTCTAGCGCCTGGCACCATGTCCTGAATAATAACCTCGTAGAACGGAGTGTTACGCGCGTACTTCCAGAAATAGGACGCCATGTCACAGCTAGCGTTCTGCCAAGGCTTAATAGCACCAGCAAAGTGAACAATCTTTGGGGCACGATGTGCTGCCTGATAGTCATCAAAGACGCTATTTGGTGCCATTGGATAGAGTTTCTCGGCACGACCAAAAATGTTATGCGTAACGTTCCAGTCAGCAGGGAGATAGACAACGCGTCCCTGGCACTCGCTGTTCAGAATATCTTGATCGTTGTAGATAAAGATTGGATTGGATGCAATGCGCAACCATTCTGGAACAGTGTGATAGCGGCGCAGTTCAGCGGTATTAAAGACCATAACTCCCGCCTGGAAGTACGCATAAGGATTCTTGAGGTTAAGCACGTCAAGGCTGTACTTCATACGGTCTCCACCGCGGACGTTAAGGTTTGCCAGATAATCAATATCAAGCGTTGCGGCAATAAGATTGTTGCCCATTCTTACATCAAAAAGTTCAGCAACATTACCGTTAACCACAAGGTCGGAGTCAAGATAGACAACCTTATCGTAACCAGAAAGAATGTCTTGAGCCAAGAAACGGAAGTATGTCTCAACACTAATGTGCGCATTATTAGTGTCTAGCTTGTAGTCTTTAACCATACGCCACACGTTATAGAACGTAATACGAGCATTCTTATAGCGCGAGAAATACTTCTTAACCATCTCCTGCTTTGAGCCGCCAATATTGGTGTTAAGGACAACTACGTCGTAGAAGCGGTTAGGATCGGCGTTTTCAAGCATTGAACCCATAGCGCAGGTAAGAATTGGAACGTAGTTATTATCTGCTGCAAAGACAACAGGAACAACGTTCTGGCTTGCAATCTCAGGCTTCTCTTCAAAGAGAGGAATGAACTTCTGGCGAGGCTCTGGATTGGTAAAGTGAACGCACTGGAGCTCTTTTACCTTCCAGTTTTTGCCCTCTGTACGAAGCATATGCATACGCCAGATATTAAAGAGACGCTCAGTCAGATGACCTGGAGTTCTTAGGGCCTCTTTGCTGTACGTAGACATATCAGTGCGCGCAGTCCACTCGTCAACAAGTGGGAACACCCATGCCGCATAGCGATCAAAGAGCTCTTTGCGCATGATGTACATGTTGCAGAAGCACTGTTGATGTCCGTTGAGAAAAGCGTTTACATCCTCTGTATACTCTGGGTGACGCTCAACAATAAGCGCAGCCATGGTATCCATATCCTTTGGATGAAGCAGCGGAGCAGCATGGTACTGCTCAAGAGGTGTGTTAGCGCTTCCAGGGAATTTGCGAATATCCTTTACCCCAGTGGTAATAAGGTCATAACCTTCAATGCACTGAGCTATGGTCTGATCATCAAGACCATATTTCTTAATGGCGTCTTCATCAATGAAGTCATCCATAACCTCACCAAACGGATTTTCTGGATAAACCGTATCGGTAAAGTTAAAGTAGCGACGATAATGACCAAAGCCAACATAGCGAGCATTGGTGATGTTCTTCCATGCCCAATACTGCGTAGTCATCTCACAGTACATTGGGTTTTTCTCGGTAATGTTATCGCCCTCATCGTCATGGAGCATATACGTAAAGCGATTACTCTTCTGACCTGGTCCTACCTGAATAGGCTGAAGGTAGTTGCTTGCGGGAACATCAACATCTTTATGAGAAGTGATAAGAATGCGAATAGGCTGCTGCTCAAACATCTTTACCATGTGCTTTCTTTCTAGATATTCCATGTGCTCATCGGCAATCTGTTTCATGCGAACTGCCCTATCAAACGACAGTCCCTCATCCTGATGCATGAGAGCAGCATATTTCTTTGCATACGTCCTGTAGCGATATGCATCACTGTCTTCTGGAAGCTCGGTTCCAGTAGCAATGGCCTCGTAAGCAATATCCCTTACAAAGCGATAGAGCTCTCGAGCTGCTACTGATGGTCCAAAGAGAATGGCAAACGGCTCAAGAGCAGCCTCTTGATCTTCAGGAGCAAGACGGAATCTCCACTCAGCACTCAAAAGCTCCAGTAATCTATGCTTCATACCCCTAAACGAATTGAGATGAGCAATAGTATCTGTCTTGCCAATATAAAGTTCTACTTGATCAATGTTGTCTAAGAACTGATAGCAGAACTCTCCGAACTTATCTAAAGAAATACGAGAAGCACCAGTTACTCCGATACCATAGTGGTACAAAAAGCCTCTGCAAGACTCAAAACCATCGGCAGTCTGAGCCTTATCTGCCAGGATAAATACCTCATAGGCATCTTCTGCTCTTACCAGGCGCTCCGAAGTCATCTCTGCAAAGGCAGAGCGGAAAAGTTCTCCGCGATACAAGCGTTGCGTAGCGCGCCAATCAAGCTTCTGCCCATAGCCCTCATCATAAATAATGCGTAGGATATTATCGCCTTGAGTAAAGTCTGATTGCTGGTTAATGTAGCTTTCAAAAGACTTTGCATCAGCTGGGTCAACACCATTTTCTGGAATAACGGTAATGCCCAGGTGGAGAATGTCAACAGGGTTCTGATCAATACGCGCAACTACCTGCTCAAGAAAGTCAGGAGTGACCTCATCATCACCATCTAGGCAAAAGACCCACTCGCCTTTTGTATGAGCTGCAGCAGTTTTACGTGCAAGATGAAGTCCCTGGTTAGTTGCATGAGTAACAACTTTGAACCTTTTGTCATCCCCTACTGCCGTAACGATTTTCTCTGGAGTGGAATCTGTTGAGGCGTCATCAACAATAATTGCTTCAAAATCACCAAACGTCTGATTCTTTACACTTTGAATACAACGCCCGATGTACGATTCGATGTTGTATGCAGGAATTACAAAAGAAACCTTAGGCATACCAACTCCTTATAAATAAGCAATCTCAACTATCTTCTATCTTATCTAAAATGTGCCTTCCTGGGGCGCGCAAAAGATGCCTACTCAACGCTCTTCAAGCTCTCCACCATATCAATATTTTTGAGCTTTGGCCGCATAGCAACATACACTAACAGCGAGAAAACAAGCGTGAGTCCAAAGGCAAACCAATAACTTGGCGCATGAATAGCACGACCAAACATAACAAGATCAATCTCAGCGGTTTGAACTACAAATCCCTCAAGATACGTTCCTAGAACAAGTCCAAAAAGCGCTCCAAAGACGGCCAGCAAAGCAATCTCTCTAAAAACGTAAGCATCAACTTCATGACGCGTAAATCCAAGTACTTTGAGGCTGGCAATCTCTCTAATGCGCTCTTCAATATTGATAT
>CAUTOT010000004.1:0-28131 GCA_963539765.1 uncultured Atopobium sp.
TTGAGGTGCAACAGTTGCTGCAACTTCAGCAATAGTTTCTCCCTCAATACGAACGTCCATTACGGCATCAAGGTTAAGCTGTGGGTCTACAACACGTGCGCCCTTAAGCAGAAATGCCATCAGAGTCTCCTCCCAAAAGCAGGTACATTGCGGCCATGCGCGTCAAAACGCCTGCATTGACCTGGTCAAGAATACGAGAGCGGGCGCAATCAGCTACCTCCCCCCCAATTTCCATGCCACGGTTCATAGGACCTGGATGACAAATGATTGCCTCAGGCTTCATCAGCTTGCTGCGGCGCTCATCTAGTCCCCAAAGCCTGTTGTACTCACGGCGAGAAGGAATAGGAGCTCCTTCCATACGCTCCAGCTGCACGCGAAGCATGTACACGACGTCTACATCACCAATGACTTCATCAAAGTGCGAGGTCTGAGAGCAACCAAACCAACTTGGATCGTCTACGTGGAATGTTGGAGGGCCAACCAGAACAACCTCTGCGCCCATAGTCTTAAGCGCTGGCACCAAAGAACCAACAACGCGGCTGTGAGAAAGGTCGCCAACAATGGCAACCTTAAGGCCGTCTAAGTGTCCAAAGTTCTTGCGAATGGTATAGAGGTCAAGCATTGCCTGCGTTGGGTGCTGATGCTTACCGTCACCAGCATTGATGACAACGGCATCAGTGTGCTCGGTAATCTTTTGTGGCGTACCTGCAAGTCTTGCGCGGCAGATAAACATGTCAACGTTCATGGCGTCGATAGTCTGAATGGTGTCTGCCAGCGACTCTCCCTTAACAACAGACGAGGTTGAACCTCCCATGTTCAGAGCATCAGCAGAGAGGCGTTTCTCGGCAAGCTCAAATGAAGAGCGAGTCCTGGTAGAAGGCTCCAAAAACAGATTGACAATAGTGCGGCCGCGAAGTGCTGGGACCTTTTTAATGTCTCTGTTATTTACCGCTTCAAACGACTGAGCAGTATCAAGAATCTGCTGGATGTCGTCACGAGTCAAACTGTTTGTATCAATCAAATGTTTAACCGAAAGCATTAGTTTCCTCCCTCAATAAAGGGGTCAGAAAAGTCAGCTTCATACAGCAAGACGCAGTCCTGACCATCAATTTCTTTAATATTTAAGCTGACTACCTGGCTCTTTGATGAAGGAACGTTCTTTCCCACATAGTCAGGTCTAATAGGAAGCTCTCGGTGACCGCGATCAACTACTACAGCTAGCTGAACGCGCTCAGGACGACCATAGTCGATGAGAGCGTCAAGGGCTGCTCTGATAGTTCTTCCGGTCTGAAGAACGTCATCTACCAGCACAACACTTGTGCCAGTAATATCAAAATCGATATTAGTTGCATGAAGTACCGGTGCGGTATTTCTTCTAAAATCATCGCGATAAAAGCTGATATCAAGTGAGCCAACTTTTGGCTTACATCCGGTAAAGCTCAAAATCTTTTCCGCAAGGCGAGAAGCCAAAACTTCTCCACGGCGAATAATGCCTACAAGAGCAACGTTTTCAATTGAATCGTTATTCTCGACAATTTCGTGAGCAATTCGTGTAAGCATGCGGTCAAGGGACTGCTCGTCCACAATAAGAGAGTGCGAACTTTCTTGAGCCATAGCGCCTCCAATAAAAAAGATACCTCACCTGACCAGGCACAAGGTATCCAAAAGGCAAAACTATGACTATGAGCCTTACGGGTATCTCGTACCACATTTAAAGACACACATATTGTACTCGTACAGAACCTAACTTTTGGTTAGGAATTTCAATTATCTCTTGAGGTGCTCGTAAGCTTCACAAACTTCATCCACAGGACCAAGCATGCGCTGCTTACCCTTCTCAATCCAAATGGCGCGGTCACAAATGCGTTGAACCAGGTCAATAGAGTGAGAAACCAGAAGGACCGTAACATTATTAGAAGCAACAAGCTCCTTGATGCGGTTCTCGCACTTTTGCTGGAAGAGGAAATCTCCAACCGAGAGTGTCTCATCAACAATAAGCAGGTCAGGCTCTGTAACGGTAGCAATTGCAAAGGCAATACGTGCCACCATACCAGACGAGTAATTTTTGAGCGGCATATCCATAAAGCCCTCAAGCTCAGCAAACTCTACGATCTGGTCAAAGTGCGAGTCAATAAACTCCTTCTTGTAACCAAGAAGAGCGCCATTGAGGTAGATGTTCTCTTTAGCAGTCAGTTCCATGTCAAAGCCAGCACCAAGCTCAATAAGAGGCGCAATAGTACCCTTGACCTCACAAGTTCCCTTAGAAGGCTCAAGTACGCCCGCAATGATTTTGAGCATGGTAGACTTGCCGGAACCGTTGGTGCCAACCAGGCCAAAAGCCTCGCCACGCTTTACCTCAAACGAGATGTCATCAAGAGCCTTGAACTCCTTAAAAGCAACCTCGCCGCGTGCAAAGGCAATAAAATACTCTTTCAGCGAGTTGAACTGCTCAGAGGCAATGTTAAAGATCTCTGAAACGCCGTTTACCGCAACAACGGTTTCTGCATCCTCAGCTGGAAGCGGAGGGCGCATAAAATCGTCATCACCAGCAACAACTACCCAAGCGGTAACTGTCTGAGGGTTGTTGTGTGTGTCAAATGCATCAATGTAGAGATGATAGCGACCAGGCTCTGGGAAGGTATATGTCCACGACGTATCAGGAATTGAATCACCAAATTGATGCTCTGTGGTATCCCAAAAACCCTCATCCCAACGGTCGTTCAAACTCCACACATAGTGGAATTTAAAGCCCTCAGGGTCTGCACCAATAATCTTAGGAGTAGCAGTTACAGTCTCTCCTGCACGAATCTCGTGCGTATCCAAGGAAACCTGAACTGACCAGCCTAACTCTTTATTTGGTGACTCAGACATACAACTCCTCTAATCAACTATTGCCTGAACAGTATAGCTGATTATGACGAGAAACCCGACTTTTTAAGAGACTTCTCTACTTCTGTGGTGCCGCTGTGGTGGTACGAACAATAAGCTTTGGAGCAATTCTAATTGCTTCAGGCTCATACCCTGGCTCAGATGCACGAATTGCATGCTCAAGAGCTACGCGACCACGCTCCAGCAGGTTAAAGCGAACGGTTGTCAGCGAGAAGTTTGGCAGATAGTCTTCAAGAGAGTCGTCAACACCAACAATGCTGACATCTTCTGGCACACTGAGCCCTACCTCTTCAAATGCAGCAATGACACCAAGCGCCATCTGGTCATTTGCCGCATACACCGCAGTAAAATCACGATTTTCTCGCAGTTTTTTACCAATTTCATAGCCGCTGTTAGCAGTCCAATCGCCAGCAAGTGGCTCAACAATTTCCAGACCATACTCAGACATGGCATCTCGCCAGCCCTTCTCGCGAAATTGCGAGTCAATGGAGTATGAAGGGCCTGCTACAAAACGGATTTTGCGGTGACCAAGCTCATAGAGGTGGTCAATAACAAGCTTTGAACAACCGTACTGATCCGAGTCAACGGTTGTGCAGTAGGGATGCTCGTGCATGGTAAGAAGGACTGTTCCAAGGCCTGACTGCGGCACAAATGATTTAAAGTCTGATGCCATAAGGCTCATACTGATAATCATGCCGTCAACGGGAAGATTGGACATACGATGAGAAATATCCTGCAGGCACAAGCCGTCGTCGGAGCCTTTCTCAATCATCGTAATTGCATATTCATGCTCACGAGCTGCAGAAACAATGCCATCAAGCGTGGCTAAGTTACCAAACTCGCGAATGTCGTACAGACAGAGTCCCACCGATTGGTACGAGCCAGATCTCAACGACCTGCCCGCAAAGCTTGGCCTAAAGCCCATGGACTCCATTGCGGCCTGAACTTTTTCACGCGTTGCCTTGCTCACGTTTTGAGCACCATTAGCAACACGAGAAACGGTCTGCTGAGAAACACCAGCAACTTGTGCAACATCAGCCATTGAAACAGAGCGCTTATTTGAGCTAGAACTATGCGAGCGAGTCACGAATTCCTCCGATTATCTGCTTGTTTACGTACTCATACTAACAGGCAGATTCACATAACGCGATAAAATTGCATATATAGCAGCAAATTAAACGCTCACGGTAAAAAAAGAACCGTTCGGCGAGAAGGACTTTTGACCTGCACTCTAACCGTTTGCCCCCGCAAAGATACCACTGACTGAAAACTTAATAATTTCCTGTTAGTTTGTTATGAGTACGTTAACATAGTAGGAGTAATGCACTATGAGTAGTATCTCGGAGGTATCCGATGATTGATGTTCGACCCTTTGATAGCTTTGTTAACTCCCCTGCTGCGCTTACGTATACAATTCGCGGCGCCCATTCATCAATTAAATTAAGCAATTTTGGTGCCACCATTCTGGGCGTTTCAGTTCCAGATGTTTATGGGACGCAAGCAGATGTCGTTCTTGGCTATGGCTTGTTTGACTTGTATTTAGATAACCCCGCCTGCTTTGGCGCATCCATTGGACCTTCTGCTAATCGAGCAGATAAAGCAGAAATCCCGCTTAATGGAGTTGTCTATCACCTTCCTAAAAACAACGGTCCAGACAATCAAAATAACCTGCACACTGATTTAGTTGCTGGTATCCATAAGCGCATTTGGCAGGCAGAAATTGATGAAGCGCATAATACGGTAACCTTTAGCATTGACCTGGTAGATGGAGAATATGGACTGCCAGGAAACCGTCATATTACCGCGGCCTATACGCTTGTTGAAGAAGCCTCACAGTCAACGCTAAATCTTACGTATACCTGCACAACTGATGCTGCAACTTTTGTAAACATGACCAATCATGTCTACTTTAACCTCAACGGTCATGATTCTGGTGATGTTCTTGGTCACCAACTTACTATCCAGGCAGACTCATACCTGCCTCTACGAGATGACTCAGTTTCTGTAGGAACCATAGATTCTGTCACAGGAACTCCCTTTGATTTCCGCACACCTAAGACCATTGGCAAAGATCTTGACGCAGATAATGAGCAGCTCAAAATTGCTCGTGGTTATGATCACTGCTTTGCTATTAATAACTATGAAAATGGTCAGCTACGCCCTGCTCTTCTCGCCACATCAGAAAGCGGACGCTCACTAGAAATTCAAATTACCGCTCCTGGCGCCCATCTGTATACCGGCAACTGGCTTGACGAGGCGCGCGCAAAAGATGGCGCCATCTATAAGCCTCAGGCTGGTTTTGCATTTGAGAGCGAGTTTTATCCAGATTGTGCTCACCATGCAGAGTGGCCTCAGCCTACCTGCACACCTGAGCAGCCTTACAGCTCGCAAATTGTTTATCGATTCTTTTAAGGTACCTGTAGCTTCACGGCACTAAAGGGAAAGGAACACCATGGCTCACACGTTTGACGAGAAAACCACAGCTCAACTCAATCGCGCAAAAGAGCACTTTGAGCAAATGTTTGGAAAAGCTGACCGCTATCTTGCGGTACACGCGCCTGGTCGCTCCGAGATTGCAGGAAACCACACAGACCACGAGGGCGGTCATGTCATCGCTGGTGCCCTGGACGTTGCTATTGATGCAATTTGCGCCCCTAACAACCTGGGCGTTATTCGTGTAGCCAGTGTTGGATATGATCCTTTTGAGGTTGACTACACAAATCTTGAGCCCACCGAAGCTGAGTATCTGAGCACTAAGGCTATTGTTCGCGGTATGGCAGCAAACCTGGTCAAACTTGGTTTTGAGCCATCCGGCTTTGACATGGCAGTAGTGAGTAACGTACCTGGTGGTGGCGGTCTTTCTTCCTCAGCTGCGTTTGAGGCTGCAGCCGGCCGTGCAATGGAAGCACTCTGGGAAGGTGGCAGCGAGATTTCTGCTGTTAAACTTGCCCAGATGAGCCAAAATACAGAGAACGTTTACTTTGGTAAGCCATGCGGTCTTATGGATCAGCTGGCTGTTTGCCTTGGCGGCCTTGCCTTCATGAACTTTGAAGATCCCGCAGAGCCCAAGGCAGAAAAGCTGGACCTCAACTTTGAGGATTACGGCTACGCTCTCTGCCTTGTTGATGTTGGCTGCGATCACGTTGCCTTCACCGACGAGTATGCCGCTGTACCTGTTGAGATGCAGAAAGTTGCCGCAGCCTTTGGCAAGACTCGCCTTTCTGAGGTTCCTGTTGAAGACTTCCAAGCTCGCGTCAATGAGCTGCGAGAAGATCTTGGAGACCGCGCTCTTCTCCGCGCTATTCATTACTGGTACGAGAATGACCTGGTAGATAAGAGGTGGGCAGATCTTCAAAACTCTGATATTGAGTCTTTTATTGCACTCACCAACGCTTCCGGCGCAAGTTCTGGCATGTACCTGCAGAACGTTTCTACTTCTGGCTCGTATCAGCCGGCCATGCTTGCCCTTGGCTTAGCTGAGAGCATCTTGAAAGGTTCTGGCGCCGTTCGCATTCACGGAGGCGGTTTTGGCGGCTCTATCCAGTGCTTTGTTCCTCTCGCCCTTGTCGAGACTTTCATCGCACAAATGAACCAGTGGTTTGGCGAAGGCGCTTGCCGCCACTACGCCATCTCTGACCAGGGAGCTTGTGCACAATGGCTGTAGCAGATAACGAAAGCGCACTGTGCATTCAGCAGCTTGTTGCATATGCATGCGAGCGCGGACTTATTCAAACTGAGGATCTGGCCTGGTGCTATAACGCTCTGCTGGATATGCTCTCGTACGAGGGTCCTGCTCCCGTTAAGTCTTGGGAGAAGATTGACCTGGCGGCGTTTAATCTTGATCAGACGCTAGCCGAGCTTGCCCGTCTAGCTGTTTCTCATGGACTTGCCGAGAACACCCAGAGTGGCGAGGACTCTTTTGCTATGCGCGTTATGGGTCTTCTGCTGCCAAAGCCTTCCGAGGTCGCACGCCATTTCAACGAGTTGTACGCTTCTGAGGGACCTCGTGCTGCAACTGACTGGTTCTACACACTCTGCTGTGATGCTGGCTACGTCAGAAGAAGCGCCATTGCCAGAAACATTACCTGGACTACGCCAACTACCTGGGGAGATCTTGAGATTACCATCAATCTCTCCAAGCCAGAAAAAGATCCTCGTGAGATTGCAGCAGCTAAAACATCTCAAAACACTTCTGGCGAGAAGTACCCCGCATGCCAGCTCTGCCTGGATAACGAGGGCTACTCCGGACGCGGCGCTTCGTCTGGCGCAGGTGCTCATCCTGCCAGACAAAACCTGCGCATCATCCCTATTGAGCTCAACCAGCATCGTTGGGGATTCCAGTACAGTCCATACGCGTACTTTAACGAGCACTGCATTGCCATGAACTCGGATCACATTCCTATGCACATTGATCACGAGGCGCTCGTCAATCTCTTTGACTTTGTGGACAGATTCCCCCACTACTTTATTGGCTCCAATGCCGACCTGCCTATTGTTGGTGGATCGATTCTCTCGCACGATCACTACCAGGGCGGACGTTACGAGTTCCCTATGATGCGCGCGGAAGTTGCAGAAGAGTTTGAACTCAAGCAGTTCCCCGAGGTAGCGGGCGCAATTCTTAAGTGGCCACTCTCTGTCCTCCGCCTCTCCTCCACCAGTCGAGAAGAAGCACTCAAGGCTGCGGAGTTTATCATCACTGCATGGCGCGGCTATACCGACGAATCCGTCTCTGTTTACGCGCAAACTGATGACGAGCTCCACAACACGGTTACTCCTGTTGTTCGCAAGCTGGAAGATGACATCTACGAGGTCTTTCTTGCATTGCGCTGCAACATTACCAGCGAAAAGCATCCGCTTGGCATCTTCCATCCTCATGCCGAGTATCACCACATCAAGAAAGAGAATATCGGCCTCATCGAGGTCATGGGCCTTGCTGTACTTCCTCCTCGCCTTGTGCCAGAGCTCAACAAGGTTCAGTCGGTTATGGAGCAGTGCCTGGCAAATGACAAGAAAGCCAATGCCGTCTACGGTCAGCTGACCACGGATTCTACCACCATCTCCCACGCCGACTGGGCACGCCAGATTTACGCTAAGTTGCTTGAACAGGGTGACGGATCCAGCAAGGGCAACGCTTCCCTCTCGTCCGAGCAGCTCAAGAAGTACATCTACGACGAGGTTGGTATTGTCTTCTCGCACGTCCTTGAAGACGCCGGCGTATTCAAGTGGGACGAAGAAGGACGAGTCGCGCAACATCGCTTCCTCGAGTCTCTGTAGTCGCTGCTATCCGAAGGTTCACACGCAGCTTACAACGAACCGCATGTCACAATCGCATAAATCACCCAGCAAGAGGACCGAGAAGATCGGTCCTCTTGTTTTTTTATGCCAAATCGGCAGCCTACAACAGTTAAAAAACGTATAAGCACCGTAGAGACGGATATTCTGTTGGATGTGAAATCTGGTTAACTCTTCTAGCGCACCTATGTCGGATAATCTGTCGGAAATAGCTCCGCTCAATGCTCTGACCAAACCTATAACTGATAATCTGCATGTATCGTGAAACCCGAGCACACCAAAGTCAAATAATCTGTCGATAGTTAACATATTTTCTGTCATAGGTGTGTTATTTCTCTCTAAATCTGCAGAATATCAGCCTTAGGTGTGCTTTTCTCGCCAATTTTTGCAGATTATCTGTCATAGGTGTGGTGCGAAAATCGTAAAAAGACATATGTCCGAAGAGATACCTTAGTTTACCAGCTGCTTTGTAATTTTCCCGTAAAGCCACTTTTCCTTAACGTGCAGACACCGTTTTTTGCCGAAAAAAGAGGCGTCTACGTAAGTAGACGCCTCGAAACTTGTACGTAGTAGCACGCTTTTCCGCTCGGCGCGCGTTCCCGCACTTGCGGGCGTAGCAGTCCGCGGCGCGGTGCGCGGCGCGGAAGCGCCAGCTACTTCTTCTGGACGTACTTCAAGCAGTCAAGGGTAACTGCAGTCAGGATAATGACGCCCGAGAAGACAAACTGAAGGTTGGTATCGATACCAAGAATGGTTAGTGCGTAAGTCAGTGCGGTGAAGATAAGAACACCCACGGTAACGCCGGAGATCTTACCAATACCACCGGTGAACGAAACGCCACCAACAACGCAGGCTGCGATTGCGTCCATGTCCCAACCCTGTCCGTAAGCTGCAGAGCCGGAGCCAACCATACGCATGCACTCGAGCCATGAACCAAATCCATAGAGGATACCAGCCATGACAAAGGCGCCAACCATAACTCTAAAGACTGAAATACCAGAAACAGCTGCTGCCTCAGGATTTCCACCTACAGCGTAGAGGTTCTTACCAAAGGTAGTCTTGTTCCAGATGAACCAAACAATGGCGATAGCTGCAATTGCCCACAAAATGATGGATGGGAATTTACCAATTCGTGGAATAACCATGTCTGGAATAGATGGCTCAATAGCGCCGAATGAAACACCCTTTGTAGCATAGGTAACAATACCAAAGATGATAAGCATGTTAGCCATGGTCGAGATGAATGGGTGCATCTTAAACTTAGCGGTAAAGAAGCCAGCAATACTGGTAAAGCACGTGCACAGGACAATACAGGTAACCAGAGCCATGATGATTCTGACAGGAATTGGAACACCAGTAAAATCAAAAGTGATACCAAAGACCTGGCCAGTATTGATGCCCTGGTGCATGATGATGGTTGAAGCGGTCATGCCCATACCAACCATACGACCAATAGACAGGTCAGTACCGGTAAGCAGAATCAATCCAGCTACACCAAGAGCCAGGAACATTCGAGGCGATGCCTGCTGAAGAATGTTGATGACGTTGGAGTATGTCAGAAGCTGAGTACCCTTAACTGCTGGGGTAATGATACAAAGGGCAATAAATACCAGGAGAATAACAATATACAGACCGTTCTGAAGCAAGAATGAACGGGTGTTAAAGGTGTACTTGTAGTTCTCCCACTTCTGAGCCTGAGACTCCAGTGGAGTGAACTTAGACATCCTGAGAAGGTCGATGAGGTGATACTCATGACTAAACGCATTATGAGCGCGGTCTTTGATGCGCTGAAGATCCTTCTGATAGTTGACCTTAGCGTCAAACTGACGGTTCTTATAGACGTACTTCTCGTCCTTGATTTCCTGAGCATCAGAAGTCTTGCTGACAGCCTCTTCGTGCTCCTTCTTGAGACGCTCAAGAGCAGCAGCGTAATTCTGCTTAGCCTGCTCCTTCTCTACAACACAGCTTGCCTTAACTGGCTCAAGATACTCGCTCTTGTAGTGCTCCTTGAGATACGCCTCGGCCTCTGCAATAAGCTTGGAGACCTGAGCGCTGTTCTCGGACTCAACCTTCTTTGCAAGCTCCAGCTCAGCCTTGTAGCCCTCAATAAGCGTGTTGCGCTCTTCAGCAGAGATAGACTTATCGCGCTTTGTTGACTCAATAGCGCTCAGTGTTGAAATTACTTTGTTGGTACCATTTGCGCGAAGCTCATCAATCTGAGCCTGAATGGAACCAATCTTCTGATCAATAGGCTTTAGCAGCTCTTTTTCCTGCTCGGCCGTCAGAACAGATCCACCTGTTTTTGGCATTTGTATCATCCTCTCCTACAGGTACTTTGCGCTGAGGCGCAGGAGTTCTTCTTGATTTGTCTCGTTGGTATTTACGATGCCCGAGAGCCTACCGTTGGACATAACGCCAATACGGTTGGTAATTCCCAAAATCTCTGGCATCTCCGAAGAGACTACGATAATAGTGGTACCGCTCTTAGCCATGTCAATAATGAGCTGGTAGATCTCATATTTAGCACCAACATCAATACCACGAGTAGGCTCGTCCATCAGGAAAACCTGAGGATAGCGCTCGAGCCACTTACCAAAAATGACCTTCTGCTGGTTGCCACCAGAAAGACTTGAAATCAAGTCTGATGGACCCTGAGCTTTGGTATTCATAACCTTGAGCTCATTGACGGTAGCTTTAGTCATCTTAGGATCAGAAAGGATTGGACCAGACTTGTACTGGTTCAAGTTTGCAATGGTTGTGTTAAACGTCAGGTCGCCCTTAAGGAACAGACCATTTGCTTTACGCTCCTCGGTAATCATGGCAAAGCCGTGATCCATTGCCTCTGCGGCTGTCGAGAAGTTCATAAGGTGCCCGTTGACATAGACACGACCTGCAGCTCTGGTTCTTACACCAAAGATTGTCTCAAGAAGCTCTGTTCTACCAGCGCCGACAAGACCATACAAACCAAAGATCTCACCCTTCTTTACGTCAAAAGTGACGTCCTGAAGGTATGGCTCGTATTTAGTTGAAAGATGCTGAATAGAAAGATACGTCTTACCAGGTGTGTTCGTAACATCTGGGAAGCGATTCTCAAGTGAGCGGCCAACCATTGCAGAAATAAGTTCATTCATGTTGGTCTCATCAGAGCGCTTGGTCATAACAAGCTTGCCATCACGAAGAACTGAAATGTCGTCGCAAATCTCAAAGATCTCATCCATCTTGTGAGAGATATAGACCAAAGAAATTCCCTGCTCTTTGAGCATGCGAATCATCTCAAAGAGTTTCTCGACCTCTTGGGTCATAAGCGAAGAAGTAGGCTCATCAAGAACAATAATCTTAGCATTGTAAGAAATTGCCTTTGCAATCTCGCACATCTGACGCTGAGATACTGACATGTTCTTCATAGGCTGTGTCAGGTCTACAGTCATACCAAGACGCCTGAAGAGCTCATTAGCTTCTTTTTTCATACGTCCCTCGTCGACAACACCCATTGCATTAACGGGATAGCGACCAAGGAACAAGTTATCTACAACATTTCTATCGAGGCACTGGTTAAGCTCCTGGTGAACCATTGCGACACCATTCTCAAGTGCGTCTTTTGGTCCGGAGAAATTAACCTCTTTGCCGTCAAGAAATATCTTGCCTTCATCTTTTTGATACGTACCAAACAGGCACTTCATCATGGTAGATTTGCCTGCGCCGTTCTCTCCCATAAGACCCATAACGGTTCCACGGCGTACGTTCATTGAAATATGATCCAGAACACGGTTGCGTCCAAAGGACTTGCTCATTCCATCAATAGTTAGAACGATATCGTTTTCTGTATCTGCCATGTAATCACCCCTTATCTCGCTAAGTTATTGCGCTTATTCGCGAGAACACCGGAGGAGAGCAGGTGTCTCCCCTCCGGTATTGTTTCGTGCTATCGACTACTTAATTACTTAAGCAGCTGGGTATAGGAAGAACCGTTGTCGGTCTTAACCATGTTGAATGCAAATGCATCGTACTCGTCAGGGTTGCCAAGACGGTTGGTAATGTTGGACTCAGTCTGGCCATCGCCTGCGATGTACTCAACGTTGAGGTTGAGCAGTGGAGCATACTTCTTGAGCAGTGGAACATAGGTTGAACCAAGGAAGTTGTCGCCAGAGTTGTAGGTGTTGAGCCAAACCTTCTTCTCTGGGTGCTTGTCTGCGCTCAGCTGAGCAGAAGCATCCTTGTAAGGAGTGGTTGCGTCAAGGTTGTCCTTGTAGTTCTCAGCGGTAACTGCAAGGTTGAGAGCGTAGTAAGAACGCTGATCTGCAACATACTTGTAGTCCTTGGAGTCAATCTTATCGCCAGCTTCGTCTGCAGTCTCAATGCCGGTGTTGATGTCAACACCGTCAAGAGCGTTGCGGAGCAGACGGAGTGTCAGGTAAGCCTGGACATCTGGGTGCTGGGAAATGGTGCCTGCATAGCCGTCAGCAATAGCTGCAACTGCGTCAGAGTTAGCGTCGTAACCAAAGGTTGGGACCTTCTGAGCCTTTGACCATGCGTTGAAGATGGACATACCCATACCGTCGTTGTTGGAAACAACAACATCAATCTGATCGCCGAAGGAAGAAGACCAAGCAGCAATTGCGTTACCAGCGGTTGCAGCATCCCATGTTGCACCAGCGGTGTTCTTCATCTCCTGAGAAGCAAGCTCACGGATGGTGTAGGACTTGCCGCCAACCTCAAGCTTACCGTCCTGAACAACAGAAGCGGAGCCGTCAGTGTTGGTGCCTACTGGATCAGAAATAATCTTGCCGTCCTTCTCAACACCAGTACCAAGTGCCTTACGGACACCACGAGTACGAGCGATAGAGTCATTGTGACCAATGTCACCAATTGCAAGAACGTAACCAATGATGCCGTCCTTGTTACGATCAAGCTCAGCTGCGTGAGCCTTGATGTAGTCAAGAACCATCTGGCCCTGGAGCTCTGCACCCTGAACTGCATCAAAGCCGACGTAATAGGTGTCCTTGTTGAAGTTAAGGGTGTTGGTATCAAGCTCACCGGTTGAGCTGTTGGAAGGCTGACGGTTGAAGAAGACAACAGGCTTATCCTTGTTCTCTACCTTTGCACCTTTAGCACCTTCCTCTTTTTTCTCGCTAGGAGCGCAAGCTGCAAGAACGCTAGATCCACCAACGCTAAGAACGCCCAGACCACAGAACTTTAGAAAACTGCGACGAGACACATCCATAGTAGTGACCTTTCTCATTTGTTATGCCTTTTGCATAACACTGACCTTAATGAGTACGTTAACAAATCTCATCACAGCTCTTTGTGAGATGTCGCTCAACGGTTGTAGAAATACCGTAAGCGTTATGTTTTGTACCTTTTACGGTATCAATTTTGAAGTTTTTGAGGATAAATAAAGAAAAAGCGGTCAAATGGCCAAGTTATCGAGAAAATCGTCCGCTTCAAATCTGTGAATAAAAATCTACTGGTAATACGAGAAAAGCAGGACAGCACTTTTACAAAAAAAGACCAGGCATTGCCTGGTCTTGAAAATTCTGGCTCCCCGAGCAGGATTCGAACCTGCGACACGCTGATTAACAGTCAGCTGCGCTACCGCTGCGCCATCGGGGAATATGTGTGCTTCTCAGCGGTGTTTAAGTATAGAGAGACATTCCAAACCATGCAAGCATTTTTTAGAAAAAATTTAGTCAAATTCTTCTTGCACAATCTCTTGCATACCTAAACCAAGAAGCTACTCCTCCATGTAGTCCTTAAGACGGCCGGACCTAGAAGGATGACGAAGCTTTGCCAAGGTCTTGGACTCAATCTGGCGAATACGCTCGCGCGTAACTCCAAACTCCTTGCCCACCTCTTCAAGCGTGCGAGGGTGGCCATCCTCAAGACCAAAGCGGAACTTAATAACCTTACGCTCACGATCAGCAAGGCCGTCAAGAACCTGCTCAAGCTGCTCACGAAGCATTGAATCAGAAGCTGCATCTGGTGGAGCAACAGCTGAAGAGTCCTCAATAAAGTCTCCAAGCTGTGAATCTTCTTCTTCACCAATAGGCGTCTCAAGAGAGACAGGCTCCTGGCTAATCTTCTGAATCTCGCGAACGCGATCAGGAGACATGCCCATTTCTGCGCCAATCTCTTCTGGGGTAGGATCTCTACCAAGATCTTGCAGAAGCTGACGCTGAACACGGATGAGCTTGTTGATAGTCTCCACCATGTGGACAGGAATACGAATGGTACGTGCCTGGTCTGCAATAGCGCGAGTAATTGCCTGACGAATCCACCAGGTAGCATACGTTGAGAACTTAAAGCCCTTGGTGTAATCGAACTTCTCGACAGCGCGAATAAGGCCTAGGTTACCTTCCTGGATAAGGTCAAGGAACAGCATACCGCGGCCAACATAGCGCTTTGCAATTGAGACAACAAGACGAAGGTTTGCCGAAATAAGCTGCTGCTTAGCATCAAGTCCTACAGACTCAATACGCATGAGGCGGCGCTGCTCTGCGCGGTTAAGCTCGATGAGGCCATCTTCAAAGTCCTCCAGCTTCTGAGAAGCTGCAGTACCTGCCTCAATCTTCATAGCAAGGTGAACCTCTTCTGATGCAGTAAGCAGGTCAACCTTACCAATCTCTTTAAGATACATGCGGACAGGATCGCCGGTAAGCATAACCGTAGTGGTGTCTGAACGGCGAGCACGAGCGCGAGAAGAACGTTTTGGCTTGGAGACTTTTGCCTTAGAAACAGAGCGGAGAGCCTCTTTGACCTCGCGAGCCTCATTTACGGCATCAAAATCTTCATCATCTTCATCATCAAAATCGGATGAGTCATCCAAGTCATCATCGGATGAAAAATCGTCCTCTACGGCGTCATCTTCAATGGCGAAAGAAACGGTTGCTTCAGATGCGGTAGTAATCTCAACACCTTTAACGCGCAGCGAATCATACAGGTCAGAAAGCTCATCATCGTTAACGTCAACGTCACGAATGGCAACCTGAATATCGTCTTCGCTGATACTACCGTTAGACTTTGAAGAACTTACCAGATCATCAACAATTTTAGTAAGCTCATCTGAGAGTTTGACCTCGTCATTTGCCTTTTTTGCAGCCACAAATATCCTTTCGATAGATTAGCGCAAATCTTTATACCCAAAAGTTTCTCTACCTAATCAAACTACTCATTTTAATTTATAAAAAATTGGATGAGTAGCATCCTCATAAAATGAGTATTTTTATTGCCCTGAAGTAAGCCTCTTACCTAACTCCAACGCTCGTGTCTGAAGTGCTTGTGCGGCGGCAAGCTGCTCTTCTGCCAGAGTTCCGTCAGAAGACTCCCCTGCATAAGAACTGGAACGCAAATTAGAACGAATTTCTCGCAATTTACGCTGCACTGAGTAGTAGTCAACAGTGTCCACAATAAACTCAAGCGAGCGACGCGTATCGGAGTTGCCCTCAGATATCACGCGACCAGACGAAAGAATAGCTGCCGCATTTGGCTCAACAGCTGCAGCTGCAGCAACTACCTGCGCTGGTGTAGCTCCCTCTGGAGTAGCAAGCATTGCCCATGCCATAGTTTGGTGGCGAGCATCAGCCCATACAAAGTCTGCAATACGATCTTGATACTCTCGCACCAAGGACAGATTTGTTGCCATAGCACTTAAGAGCTCAAGTTCTGAGTTGACCTGTCTGCGGTCTTCCGCGGAAAGCCCCTGCGAACCGTAAGATGTATAAGCATCAGCAGGAACACCATACGACGATGGATCGTCATATGGCGGAACCTCATCATACGGTGGGACATCATCGTATGAAGGACCGTCAGTATACGTTGAAGTCTTGGAAGTTGAGTTGTACGAAGAGTTGGCCGCACCCTTCTGAGGCTGTTTACGTGCTGCCTTTGAAGTACGCGAATCCAACGTATCGTCTTGAATAGGCGCAGTTTTAATTGCGCGCTTTGCTTCCTCAACGTCGATATGAAGCAGGTCTGACACACGAAGTGCATACTCGCTCAGAAGTACCGATGTCTTGAGCGGAGCCAATAAGGATGCTAGAGCCTCAAGCGCCTTGACTCGGCCACCGGGCACGGATAAGTCAAACTGTGCGGTTGTGGCATCAAAGACAAAGTCCATGAGTGGACAAGCGGAGTCTAAGATAGGACGCAGTTTTTCTGCACCAGACTCGGCGAGAAACTCCATGGGGTCCTGATTATTTGGCAAAACAACGCAAAGAAAAGCGGCCGTTGTTTTATCGATAAATTTAATAGCACGTGCGGCAGCGTGTTGACCTGCGGCGTCGCCATCAAACATGCAAATAATTTTGCGCGCACGCTGGCGATCAATAAGCTTGACGTGCTCAGACGTAAATGCGGTACCAAGAGCTGCCACAGTATTAGTAAAGCCAGCCTCGTGCATGGCAATAACATCTGTGTAGCCCTCACAAATTATGGCCTCAGACTGAGCTGCAATAGTCTCTTTTGCCACGTCGTAGGCAAAGAGGTGCTTGCCTTTATTAAAGACGGAAGTGTCCCTGGTATTTAGATACTTGGGAGCATTTTCTACCTTTTTAGTAATTCGGCCACCAAAAGCAATGGTTCTGCCCTGCTCGTCGTGGATAGGGAACATCACTCGATCATAGAACCAGTCGCTGATGCGACCATTGCGTTCAACAGCAAGGTTGGCAGCAATCATCTCTTGCGTGGTATATCCGCATTTGCGCAAGTGTGCCACAAGTGCGCCTCTACCAGGCGCGTATCCCAGCTTCCAGCGCTTACAGACAGCTGCTCCAAATCCACGACCAGAGAGATAGCTACGAGCTGCTTCAGGACCTTCTCCCCTTCCGCGCATAAGCATGGAGTGGAAGTAATTCTCGGCTTCTGTAAGGCACTCAATTAAGCGATTCTTGCGAGGTCCTTTAGAAACATGGGCCTCTTCAGAAAGCGTAATGCCTGCTTTATCAGCAAGGTATCTAATGGCGTCAGGAAAATCCAGGTTTTCTCGCTTCATGACATAGCTGAAGACGTCTCCGCCTTCGGAGCAAGCGCCAAAGCAGTGCCAAAGACCCGTGGAGGGGTTTATCTTGAATGAGGGACTTTTTTCTTGGTGGAAGGGGCAACACCCCCAATAGTCCTGACCTCGGGGTTTAAGCTCAACTGTCTCTGACACAAGCGTGACAAAGTCCGTTGCCTGTCGTACACGCTCTTTATCTTCATCAGTTATCATCTTCCACCTCCCCGCTTTCCAAGTTATATGAAGTCGTACCCAGATTCTGGGCTACCCAATCTATATTTCCACGAACGGCTTGCTTGAGGTCTTCCAGCGAATCAAATTTTTTGGATTCCCTCAGTCTCTTCACAAATACCGTCTGAACCTCTGAATCATATAAGTTACCGCTAAAACCTAGAAGATTAGCCTCAAGCAAAGGCCCTGTTTGAGACTCAAATGAAGGAGCTTTTCCTACATTAACCGCAGCAGGCCAAGCTGTTGCGCCGTGGACCACATAGCACGCATACACGCCGTCTTGAGGAATGCAATCATGCAGGTCAAGCGCGACGTTTGCCGTAGGAAAACCAAAGCCAGTGCCCTGACCACGACCATGCTTGACCACACCGCTTAAAAAGTGCCAGCGGCCGAGCAGGCTTGCTGCCTCCTCAACTTTGCCCTGCTCAAGCAAGCCCCTAATACGAGTGGCAGAGATTTTCTGTCCACCCGAACAAAAAAGCTCGTGAGCATGAACTTCAAAACCGTGTTTGTGTCCAAGTGAGGTGAGCAAAGCGCTTCCTTCAGCACCTTGTGCGCCCAGGCCAAAATCAGAACCCACATGAATGGACACAGCCGAGACGCTTGGAAGCAACTGATCCTCAACGTATTGCGTGGCGCTCAATGCCGCAAACTCGCGGGTAAAGTGATGCACCAGAATGCCATCCACTCCCCATGCAGCAAGTGCGCGGAGCCTGTCTTCTCCCGAGAGCAAACGTCGAGGAGAGTCATCAAACAGCACTTCAACAGGATCGGGCAGAAATGTCACAGCAACAAGTGGCACATTGCGTGCTTCAGCGTCTTTCTTTGCGCTGGCGAGAAGCCCCTGGTGGCCCTCATGAAGACCGTCAAAGACACCAAGTACGCACACGCAAGGCTGCCTGTAGCAGTCAGAACGCAGTGTATAAAAGTCAGCGTCACCAAGCTCAAGCGGAGCCGGCAGATGACTTCCATACAAAACGGATTGTACTATGCGTTCTACCTTGTTCAACGTGCATCCTTACTTACACAAAATACCTTGAGAGAAGTTTATCTGGCAGACAAGGCAGGAGCCCTGCCTTGTCCAAATTCCTACAAGAGCATCATTCCACACAAGGCTGACCAGTGAGTTATGAGCAATCTCAGAGAGATCTTCTGGAATACCAAAACGCTTTCCAACCTCAACACACTTGTATTCTGCTGCAGTCAACCTGTGCACAGGGTATCCCAGAACCTCAGTTGGATTGAGGCGTTTGGCTTCAAGTACTTGATCTGGGCTTTGTTCAAGCTCTTCTAATAAAGCGCAGCTACCAAGCGTAATGGGGCCAGAGAACGTCCTTCTCAGACCACTAATATGAGCCTCTGTTCCAAGAGACTGACCCAGGTCTCGAGCAATGCTTCTGATGTAGGTGCCTTTAGAAACATCAAAAGCAACCGTCCATACCAGTGATTCATCCGTAGTAGAAGGTTTGCGCACTGCCAAAAGAGTAGCGTCGTAAATAGAGACTCTACGTGCTGTTAGTTCTGGCGTCTTACCTTCACGAACAAGCTGATAGGCACGCTTGCCATCAACAGAGATTGCAGAAACTGCAGGTGGAAGCTGGTCTACAGTACCCACCAGCTTTGCGCAGGCCACACGAGCAAACTCTTCCTCACGCAACTCTGCAGGTACAGGGGCTGTGGCCACAACCTCACCGTCTGCATCATCAGTTGAGGTGCGAGCTCCAAACGAAATGTCGGCTACATACCCCTTGCGGTCAAGCGTCAGAAGGCCCAACAACTTTGTGGCAAGGCCAATGCCCACTACCAGCACGCCGCTTGCGTTAGGGTCCAAAGTGCCTGCGTGCCCCACACGTTTCTCGCCAAATGCACGACGAACGCGAGATACCACGTCATGGCTGGTTAAGCCAAGCGGCTTGTCAACTGCAATAAGTGCGTTAATTCCACTTGCTCCTCGCTTCACCTATGACTCCTTGTCAAGGGCGAGAAGATCGATGAGCAGAGGGACTATCTGGGTAAACACATCGTCAATGGTGCCTTCAGCGGTAAAGCCCGCGGCAGCAGTGTGTCCGCCGCCACCCATTTGACGAGCTACGCCAGAAATATCTAGCTGAGATTTGGAACGCAGGTTGCCACGAACTTTTCCGCCGTCAACCTCTTTGAGGAAGAGGGCAATTTCTGTTCCCTCAACACAGCGCACAACATCTACCAGGCCATCCATCTCTGCTAGAGGAACGCCTGATGCAGAAAGATCTGCGGTAGTAACGTAGCTGTAGGCAACGCGACCCTCACCAAAGGTGCGAATACGACCCATAACCTTTGCGGCAAGATGGAGATAGGCCAAGCGATCACTCTGGTAGACATGAAGCGCAATCTGAGATGGAGAAGCACCTGCTTCCACCAGCAAACTTGCTACCTCAAAAGCCTCACCATCAGCGTTTTGGTACTGGAAACGACCAGTATCAGTTACCAGCGCACACATAAGACATTGTGCCTCAGATGGAATAAGTTCTGCGCCTAAATGACAAGCAAACTCAGTGATAATGACACCGGTTGCTGCTGCATCAGGACGCACGAGTCCTGCATTCCAATACACGTTGTTATAAGGGTGATGGTCAAGCACTGCTACCGTCTTAGAGCGCTCCATCAGCGCTTCTGCATCAGCCAAACGACCTGCAGTAGAAAGATCTACGCAGATAAAAAGATCTGGAGTTCCCTCGTACTTATTTGCAGGGACAAAGCTCTCAGTACCATCAAGAAACTTATAAATGCGTGGTACTTCCCCATCAGCATCTGCCAAAAGATTGGTGACAGTTTTGCTAGGCCATCTTCTCTGAATAATGGAAGAAAGTGCTAATCCAGAGCCAATCGCATCTCCATCAGGAGAAGTATGTGCGCAAACAACGATTGACGAGGCCTGCTCAATCAGAGCTATAACCTCGTCAAACTCTGGACGACTGACTTTTGTATTCAGTGACGTCACTTACTTACGCCTCCTCGTCAGAATTCTCTTCATCAGAAGCTAGAGGGTATCCAAACTCGTCTTTCTCAACACCAAGCGTTGGTGGAACAACCTCAAGGGCTTGAGCAATACGCTCAGCCTCATCGGTAGTAGTATCAATTTTGAAATCAAGCTCAGGGGTTACACGCCAGTTCAGCGCGTGGCCCAAAAGCGAGCGAATCCTACCCTTAGCACGCTTAAGAGCTGCAAGGACCTTATCGTATCGATCAGGCTCACAGCTTACGTAGGCACGCATAAAGGACTTATCAACCGAGACCTCGCAGCTTGTGACAGTCACAAGCTGGAGATCAGGGTCGGAAATTTCAAACAAAAGGATCCAGCTGAGCTTTTCTCGAGCAATCTCATTAGTACGACGAGAAAACTGATTCTGTTTCATGCTGTCCCTTCTTACTCGGTACGAGCCACCTGCTCAATACGATAGCCCTCGAGCTGATCGCCAGGCTTGATGTCCTGGAAGTTCTCAAGGCCAATACCGCATTCGTAGCCGGATTTAACGCTCTTAACGTCGTCTTTGAAGCGCCTGAGCGATGCAATCTTTCCATCGTAGACAACAAAGCCGTCACGGATGAGGCGGATGTTATCGTCACGGGAAATCTCGCCCTCAGAAATCATGCAGCCTGCAGCAATACCAACCTTAGGAACCTTGAAGGTATCGCGAACCTCAGCAACGCCGGTCTGGACTTCCTGCTCAGTTGGCTTAAGCATACCAATACGAGCTGCGTCAATCTCTTCGATTGCCTTGTAGATAACGCTATACGTTCTAATTTCAACGCCTACGCGCTCTGCAGCAAGCTTAGCCTTTGCATCTGGACGGACGCCAAAGCCAATGATAATTGCGTTGGATGCATCTGCTAGAACAACGTCTGTCTCGGTGATTCCACCAACAGCAGAGTGGATGGTACTGATACGAACCTCGGACTGGTCCATCTTGTCCAGAGAATCCTGGAGAGCCTCGATGGAGCCCTGAACGTCAGCCTTGATAATGAGGTTGAGTTCCTTGACGTCACGGTCAGCCATGGTGTCAAAGAGGTTCTCGAGGGTAACGTGCTTAACACGGTTCTGCTCTTCAATACGAGCCTTAAGGGCACGCTGATCAGCAAGCTCACGAGCGTCGCGCTCCTCCTGGAAGACGCGGAACTCATCGCCTGCGCCAGGAACGGTTTGCAGACCAAGAATCTCAACTGCATCAGAAGGACCAGCGGTAGTAACTGCATTGCCCTTAGGATCAAGCATTGCGCGGACGCGTCCAAATGCCATACCAGCAACAAGAGCGTCGCCGATGTGGAGTGTACCGCGTGTGACCAGAACAGTAGCAACAGAGCCACGACCACGGTCAAGCTTAGCCTCAAGAACATTACCAGAAGCAAAGGTGTCTGGATTAGCCTTCAGCTCAAGGACATCTGCCTGCAAAAGAATGGTCTCGAGAAGATCGTCGATGCCCAAATTCTGCTTAGCAGAGATGTCAACAAACATGTTCTGTCCGCCCCACTCCTCAGGAATAACACCATACTCGGTGAGCTCCTGACGAACGCGGGTAGGATCTGCGCCTGGCTTATCAATCTTGTTGACAGCAACAACAATTGGAACGCCAGCTGCCTTTGCGTGGTTAATAGACTCAATGGTCTGAGGCATAACGCCGTCGTCTGCAGCAACAATCAGAATGACAATATCGGTAACCTTTGCACCACGAGCACGCATAGCGGTAAAGGTCTCGTGACCTGGGGTATCGATGAAGGTAATCTCACGTCCGTTAATGGTGACCTGAGAAGCACCGATTGCCTGTGTAATGCCGCCAGCCTCACCAGCTGCAACGCCGGTGTGACGGATTGCGTCCAGAAGTGATGTCTTACCGTGGTCAACGTGACCCATGACGGTAACTACTGGAGGACGTGGCTTCAAGTCCTTAGGATCATCGTAGAAGGTGAAGGAATTCTCCTCTTCCTTGGACATGATCTTAATCTGGCGACCAAGGTCATCAGCAACAATCTCAATAAGCTCATCAGACATGGTCTCGGTGAGCGTCAGAGGGTTGCCAAGCAGGAACAGACGCTTAATGATGTCATTTGCAGGAACACCAAGAAGCTCAGCAAGTTCAGAGACAGTAGAGCCCTGAGGAACCTTTACGGTATCAAGCTGGGAAATATCCTGGTCATTTGCAAGTGCTTCTTCAATACGCTGCTCCATAGCAGCCTCTGCAGCCTGCTTCTGACGACGCTCTTTACGCTTTTTACGGCGTCCCGTAGACTCACGACTTGCCTCTTCAATAGCAACGCGAGCCTCATCTAAAACGCGGCTTCTGTTGTAAGCCTCAGCCTCACGCGCCATACGGCTATAACGGTCTTCTCCGTCATCTCCGCCACGACGGTTCTTCTTGCGCTTACCATTTGGACGCTCATCAGACATGGAGGCGTCATCGCGCTCGTTCTTGAAGTTATGACGAGAAGGAGCACCACTTGCCTCGCTTGCATTAGCGCGAGCGTGATTTCTTGGTCCCTTCTCGGCCTTCTTCTGAGCAGCGGACTCTGCAGCTTGCTGTTTCAAAACCTCTTCCTGCTGAGCAATCTGATCAAGCAGGTTATTGAAGGAAGGAGCAGCCTTAGGAGCAGTATCCTTTACGCGATTACGCTCAGCCTCTTCAGCCTCAAGACGCTTCTTCTCTTCCTCAGCGCGGCGGCGCTCCTCTTCTTTCTTACGAGCAGCCTCTTCTTTAGCGCGCTTTTTCTCTTCTTCAGCACGCTCAGCTTCACGCCTTGCCTCTGCAGCAAGACGTTCAGCCTCTGCTGCCTCTGCAGCAGCCTTTGCCTCCCTGGCAGCTGCCTCTTCCTCGGCAGCCTTCTGAGCTGCGATTTCAGCGGCACGAGCCTCCATAATAGGCTGGAGCTTCTTACGAACAATAGAAATATATGCATCTTCAAGCGTAGAAGAAGCAGACTTTGCAGGAATCTTCATGTCCGCAAGGTGCTCGAGCAATTCTTTGCTCTGCATACCATATTCTTTGGCAAGGTCATGTACACGCATTTTTGCCATATATGAAAACCTTCCGGTTGACGGGATAGTTACAGGTAGTTGCCTAGATCAGTGAGTCTGGATCGGAAGAAATCTCTGCATTCTCCATGTCATCATGAATGCCACAGAAATCAGAACCAGGTCTTGCCATATTGCGGCAAGGAGTTCCGTTAGGGCTCACATACTTGCAACGATGAGCAATCTCTTCCTCGTCAACAGTCTCTTCAACAACCTCAGGAAGGTTGTTCAGAATGCTTGCCGCAAGGGACTCGTTCTTGATGTCAATGTGAAGACCAGTCAGACGAGCAGCAAGACGGGCGTTCTGGCCCTCTTTACCAATAGCCAAAGACAGCTGGTCATCAGGGACAATGACGGTTGCGTGTCCTGTAGCGCCATCAACAATAACGCGAGAAACACGTGCAGGTGAAAGTGCAGATGCAACGCAACGAGCAGCATCGTCAAACCAAGGCACAACGTCGACGCGCTCTCCACGAAGCTCAGAAACTACGGTGCGAACACGGCTGCCCTTAGGACCAACGCAAGCACCAACTGGATCAAGACGCTCATCAACGGAAGAAACAGCAATCTTAGAACGGACGCCGGCCTCACGAGCAATAGAACGAATGCTTACAACACCGTCATAAACCTCTGGAACCTCAAGCTCAAAGAGACGACGGATAAGATCTGGGTGAGTACGAGAAACAACAATTGGTGGACGCTGACGCTCACCACGAACTGCTGGCTGAGTTGCATTAGGATCGCGGACGTCAACGATAATTGCCTTGATACGCTGGTTGTGAAGGTAGCGCTCTCCTGCTGGACGCTCATCGCGCTCATCAGGGAAACGACGCTGGTCAAAGTGTGGAAGCTCTGCCTCAACGCCCTCACGAATCTTAATGATGGTGAAATCAGGAGTGGACTGAAGAACAGTACCAGTGATGATGTCACCAATACGACCGCGGAACTCATCATAAATCTGGGCACGGGCGGCATTGCGCACAAGTGTCTTGATCTCTGCCTTAGCATGCTGAGCAGCAATACGGCTGGTGTCTGGAGGAGTTACGTCTACCTCATCAAACTCTGTGTACTCACCAGTCTCCTCATCTGGCTCACCCTTAGGAACAAGCTCATAGACGTAGACACGGCCAGTTGCTCTATCAATGGTGACGCGAGCGCCAAAATCAAGATGGAGGACGTCAGCATAGCTTTTTGCCAGAGACTGCTCCAAACGGTCCAGAAGATACAACTCATCGATGTGCTTCTCCTGGCAAAGCAACATCAAAGCTTCCATCATTTCAGATGCCATGAATAATCCTCTCTATCTACTTCTTGGCTGAGGCCGAGAAATCAAAAACTGGTTTAATAACGCACTTCTTTAACTCAGACAAATCAACAGTACAGACCTCATCTTCTGTCTGGATTGAGATTGTTGTACCCTCAATGCCCAAGAGTTTGCCCGTAAATTTACGGCGTCCCTCTGTAGCAGTAGTCTGAAGCTGAATCTCTTCTCCCGCAAAGCGCTCAAAGTCTTTTGCACGACGAAGTGGACGTGCCATTCCTGGAGAAGAAACCTCCAAGGTGAATGATGCTGGGAAAGGATCAAGCTCATCGATGGTATCTGAGATCCATGAAGTTTCCTGAGCAACTTCATCTAGAGAAATGGTCTCTGCCTTCTCATCATCATGGTCAATTCTTACTCTGACCACAGGATTCTTAGAAGAACCAACAATCTCAACATCAACAATATCAATGTGGTGATTGAGTGCAGCCTGCTCTAGTGCGGACAAGATTTTCTTTGTTGCACCTTCGTTTTGCATTTGACCTCCTCATCTACATACAGAAAGGAAGCGGGGTCAAAACTCAACCCCACTTCCAACTAATAACAACTACGTTTAGAGATATCTTACGAGATAAAGGGCTTCTCGTCAAGTGTTTTTGCTGTTAGGCAACGATATTCACAAGTCGTCCCTTAACTACAATAACTTTTCTAATCTCTTTGCCCTCAAGCTGATCGGCAATAGCCTCAGTTGCGACCGCAGTGAGTTCTTCCTCAGAAGCATCGGCAGAAACCTCAATACGAGCGCGGACCTTACCCTTGAGCTGAACAGCAATCTCTACGGTATTGCTCTTTGCCTGTTCAGGATCAAACTCTGGCCATGGCTGATGATAGACAGGAATGTCTTTGCCCAGAGCCTCATGGCTGAGCTCCTCTGCCCAGTGAGGAATGATTGGAGCCAGCATAGCTACAACGTCATTTGCAACCTTGTAGCAAAGTGCTGCATCTCTGGACTCTGCAGGAACCTCGTTGATATAGGCACTTGCTGCGTTAACCAGCTCCATGACTGCAGAAATAGCAGTGTTGAACTGACCCTTATCAAACTCAGAGGTACAGCGGATTCCCATAGCGTTGAGGACGCGGTTGAGCTCAAGTGACTTGGGGTCCAGGGTGGTGTGGTCGAGTACGGCAGAAGCATCAGCAGTACGAGAGAGCTCCCACACCACACGCCAGGCACGCTTGATAAAGCGGTTTGCACCTGCAACGACCTTCTCGTCCCAGTCAAAATCCTTCTCTGGTGGAGCAACAAAGAGAATGGCAAGGCGCATAGTATCTGCACCGTAAGGTTCAATGACAGAGCTTGGAGGTACCACGTTGCCCTTTGACTTTGACATGGTGTCGCCGTGCTCATCCTTGACCATGCCCTGAGTCATCAGGTTCTTAAATGGCTCGTCGATGTCAATCATGCCCAGGTCACGGAGGACCTTAGTGAAGAAGCGAGAATACAAAAGGTGCAGAATTGCGTGCTCAATACCACCAATGTAGTTATCTACCGGCATCCAACGGTCCACAGACTCTTTGGAGAATGGAAGCTCAGTGTTATGTGGATCGCAATAGCGCAGATAGTACCAACTGGAACAGGTAAAGGTGTCCATGGTGTCAGTGATGCGCTTTGCAGGCTTTCCGCACTGAGGACAGGTGGTCTCTACAAACTCCTTGCACTCAGCAAGAGTGTCTCCTGCTGCCAGATCAAGATTATCTGGAAGCATAACAGGAAGCTGATCATAAGGAACAGGAACGTCACCGCAGCAATCGCAGTGAATCATAGGAATTGGATTGCCCCAATAACGCTGTCTGGAAATGAGCCAGTCACGAAGGCGGAACTGGACAGTTCTACGACCAACGTTGTGCTCAGTCAGATAGGCAACAACAGCCTCTTCTGCCTCGGAATGTTTACCACCGCGGAGACCGGTAAAAGGACCAGACTGGACGAGAATACCCACGGTATCCATTGGTCCGTCCCAGTCAACAGAGGTTACCTTGTACTCAGAAACTCCCTTGAGCTCCTCATAGATATCAGTTCCCTCTTCACAGATGATAGGAACAATAGGCAGGTCGTACTTCTTTGCAAAGTCAAAGTCGCGTTTATCGCCTGATGGAACACCCATAACAGCGCCAGTACCATAGTCGAGAAGGACGTAGTCGGCAACCCAAATTGGTACGGTCTGTCCGGTGACAGGGTTAATTGCGTAACGGCCGGTGAATACACCGTGTTTCTCGCGATCTGTGCCCTGGCGGTCAATGGAAGAAACCTTAACGGCTTCCTCATGAAGAACGTCAAAAGCAGCCTTGTACTCTGAATCCCCTACCAGCTCAGCGGCAAGCTTAGACTCTGGTGGAAGTAGCATGAAGGTGCAGCCGTAAATGGTATCTGCACGAGTAGTAAAGACAGTCATCTTGGTATCAGTTGGTGTGACACCATCAGTATCTGCCAAGGTAAAGTCAATCTCTGCGCCCTCAGAGCGACCAATCCAGTTTGCCTGCATGGCGCGAACACGCTCTGGCCAACCCTCAAGCTGATCAAGGTCATCAAGGAGCTCCTGGGCGTAATCAGTGATGCGCAGGTACCACTGGGAGAGCTCGCGCTTCTCTGGAACTGCACCACAACGCCAGCATTTACCGTTAACTACCTGCTCGTTTGCAAGAACGGTCTTATCGTTAGGGCACCAGTTAACAGGGCTTGTTGCGCGATATACCAGGCCCTTCTCAAGCATCTTGAGGAAGATCCACTGACCCCACTTGTAGTACTCGGGGTCGCAGGTGTTAAACATGCGGTCTTTGTCGTAAGCAAAGCCCATGCGGAACATGGTCTTTACAGCCTGGTCAATATTTTTATGAGTCCACACAGAAGGCTGAGTATTGTGCTTAATAGCAGCGTTTTCTGCAGGAAGACCAAAGGCGTCAAAGCCCATTGGATGCAAGACATCAAAACCACGCATACGAGCCTGACGAGCCATAGCATCGCCAATGGTGTAGTTACGAGCATGACCCATGTGAAGATCGCCCGAAGGATAAGGGAACATCTCTAGAACGTATTTTTTAGGCCTTGAGCTGTCCTCTTCTGTCTTGTAAAGATTCTGCTCTTCCCAGACGCGCTGCCACTTAGTTTCAATGGCCTCAGCGTCGTAGGCAGGAAAATCACCTGTATCGGTTACGTTCTGTACTTCCTCGTTTTCCACGAGTTCCCCTTTCTTATAGCGATGCGTCACCAAGCAAAATACTTGGTGACGCCAGTAGTCCATAAATCCTGTGAGCTACGAACGGAAATTGTAACTGACCTGCTGGTTTGAGTCTTTCAGCAAGACATCGTGTGCGCCACCCTCAACAATTGAAGTTGAAGAGACAAGCGTAATCTTTGTCTTATCGCGA
>CAUTOT010000005.1:0-27492 GCA_963539765.1 uncultured Atopobium sp.
TCAATGATGTAGTTTACAAAACCCATCGAAGTCCAATCGTCGTGACAAATGTCGCGGCAAACACACGATACGCCTAAGAAAAGCGCATTGAGTGGGAACGGATGCCCGCGAGTGACCCCTTATGGCTGCTGTCTCCCGACCCTGACCAGGTTCGAGGTGTCACGTCATCCGCACCCGCTCAATGCGCTGTAGATACTCTACCCTATTAGAGAAATCTTTGCACAGATCGTATCGCTTCTATGCATTTTTTGACGAATTTTTTTCAATTGCTTTGATGATCTTCTCGACGTTCTTTTTTCCTCTTGAGATACCTACATGCAAAATTCCAGCTATAGGAACAGATATGACGAGAAGAACTATGCCGCCCACGAGCACAGCCGTTGCCATAGAACTTGTAGAGAGACTCCCGTACACGCTGAGATATATAAGCCATGCTCCAATTGCGATGCCAGAATAAGCGGCTCTTCTATAAACGCTTAGTGTTCCAAGAGCTTTTGTCTGCATACGAGCCTCGACAACCAAAGGGTTATCCTCGTGTGAATGAGAAGCTGCTCCTACATAGTTTTTCTTGCCCATAAAAACTCTCAATCAAAAGTGGCATCGCCGTATGACGATGCCACTTTATTACGTTTGTCTTTTCTGCGCCAGACAGGATTTTGCGCAAAAAATTAGTAAGACAGACCTGGGTTGAAGACGCCAATAACAACGCCAACAAGTGCTACAACAACAAGAATAAGCATAACAACAGTTGGGCTGAGCTTCTTCTTAGTCATCAACCACCAGCAAAGGTATACAAACAGAAGGTTCAATACCTTAGGGAAGATGCCATTAAGTGTTGTCTGAATGTCAACACCAGCAATATTCAGAGAAGTTGTGACGTTAATCCATGTAGCAGCAACAGAGCCAATGACCATAGTACCAATCATAACAATGGAGCTACGGAGAGCCTCGGACTCAGGACCAACAAGTGCCTCAACAGCAGAAGAGCCCAGGCTATAGCCCTGGTCGTAAGCAAACTTCATGCCGAAGTACATAATGAGGTTCCAGACCACAACATAGAACAGTGGGCCAAGAACGGAGCCGCCCTTAGAAAGGCCAAGTGCAATTCCAAGAAGAATTGGAATAAAAGTACCAACGATAATGGAGTCACCAAGACCAGCAAGAGGGCCCATAAGACCAGCGCGAAGGCCATTGATGGTCTCGTCGTCGATTGCCTCACCGTTTGCACGAGCCTCTTCAAGAGAAGCGGTCAAGCCAACAACCATAGAACCAATCTGTGGCTCGGTATTAAAGAAGGTTGTATAGGTAGAAAGTGCCTCAACCTTTTGGTCATCAGTATCGTAAAGCTCGTCAACGATTGGAAGCATGGATGCAAGGTAACCAAATGTCTGCATGTGCTCCTGAGAGAAGCAGGTAAGATTGCCGTAAATCCAGCTCAAGAAAGACTTATTGCGTGCTTTCTGAGAAATGGTTTTCTTTTCAGCCATGATTAAATATCCTCCTCTTCTTCATCGTCTGCGCTTACATTGCCTGATGCTGCAGCAGCCAAACGAACATTCTTTGCCTGCTGAAGCTGATAGTTAAGAACAGCAAAGAAGACTGCTACGACTGCAGAGACAATGAGGTTCAGGCCAAGTGCGCCAGCAAGGATAAAGCCAAAGGCAAAAGTTACCCAATCAAGAGGCTTAGTAATAACCTGCTTGCACAAAATTGCAACACCAACGGTAGGAAGAAGGGTACCAACGGTGAAGAGGGTCATCATTGGAATGCCGTTCATAGGGAGGTATTCCTTCATGATGCCAACCATGCTCTCGCCAGCCATGCAAATGAAGAATGTTGGAATGAACGAGAAAATAATGTGAGAAACCCAAGGGAATACAAAGTCAACCATTGGAATGGTCTTCTTAATACGACCCCACTCTTTGCTCTCCATTGCACGCCAGCCAATACCCTGCCATACAAGGTTCATGGTAGCGGTGCCGTAGAACAAGACGGTACCAAGAGTACCAACAGCTGCGCCAATAGCAGCTGCCTGAGATGCAGCCTCAACAGAGCTTGGATCAAGACCATAAGCCTTGATTGCAAGAATTGCTAGAGGAATACCAATGTAGGAAACTGCACGAACGTCAGCGGAAACAGTTCCGCCAGGTGTTACGAGTGCAATGTAGACCAACTGGATTGCTGCACCAACAATGATGCCAGTCTGGACGTCGCCAAGAATGACACCAACGACAAGACCTGCAACAAGTGGACGACCGAGGGTATAGTTACCTACGGTAGTGCCACCCATGCCAGGTAGTGACGCAAGGCATGCAAACAAACCCAAAAGGGCAGCTTGAAACGCATTAATTGCCATAAAAATCGCCTTCCGAATACTACTTTACGTCAAACTTCTCGCGGAATTTAGGCCACTCACCAATTGCCTTTTCTTTAAGAAGAGCAAATTGAACGGTATAACCAGCTTTGGTTATATCCTCAAATGCCTGTCCCTCTTCTTGAGTAAAGGACTGGTTGTTGCCCAGCTTTACCGCACCAGGACGGTCATTACCAGGACCGATAATGACCGTGTTAATTCCTGGCTTAAAACCAAAGTCAACAAGAATTTTCTTCATGTCAACTGGGTTTTTAGTAATAAGAAAATAACGAGAATCGCTGTCTAGAACCTTCTGAGCGCTCTCTTTGAAGTGATCAAATGTCCAAACAAATACTTTCTTGTCAGGTGCTGCTGACTTGTAAGCAGACTTGAGAACAGGATTTGATGCAGCCGCATCATTTACTGCAATGATTCCGTCACAAGGAACCTCAAGGGCCCAACGAGTGACTGTCTGACCGTGAATCATGCGGTCATCAACACGAACAAATGAAATCATGTTTTCTCCTAACATATTTCTTACGCAAGCAACTACGATCACTTGCAGTAATTACTAAAGGTCTTCCTCGTCATCGTCTTCAAGGGCTAGGACAATCTGATTAACGCCATTTTTTCCTTCATTCAGGACTGATGACACAAGAGCTTCACCACTTAGGCCATCATCGATTGCCATCAAAGCACCAATTGCCATGGGAAGATTGGCACCACTAAAAGCCACGGTATGAGAAAGCAGGCCTTTTTTGGCGAGAAGATCAAGCGCATTAGTAAGTGGAGAACCACCGATAATGTCACCAAGAACAACAACCTCGTCGTCAGCAGTAAGTGGCTCAAGAACTTTTGACAAATTCTCTCTATATTCGGCTGCTCCCACGCCATCTTCCATGCTGTAGCTCAAGATGTTTTCTCTGGGCCCCATCAGCATGTCCATTACGCTATGCAGACCTGGTGCAAACGTTCCATGACTTACGAGCAAAAGGTACTTCATTACTGCTCCATTCCAGACATCACCACTGTGGCTGTACTTCGCCTGTATTAACAGCCGTACTACGCCAATACAAAATTTCCAACCTGTTATGTAAATTGTTATGCATCAAAACTTACATTCCAAGCCACGTGTCACTTGCCTAGCCGTTATAACACAAAGGTATACATGCGCTATTGGCATTCGCAAATTTTTAATATTCTTGATGTATTATTTTTTTAAATTTTATTTAAATAATTCAATTGATTCAGTTTCTTTTAGATGAACAGGCGTTCTAGCATCATAAATAGATATGCAGAAATTTTTTGCATATATGAACATAAAAGTAGCAATATTGCATATATTAGAAAAAGAAATGTCCGCTCAACACTCCTCGAAATACACTTCTAAAAATAAGAAAGAAGGCCATACAAGATGACCTTCTTAACATGAGATAAAAAATAATTTTATGTTACGTAACGTGTTATGTTCTGTTTCTGCGATAGAAATCAACAAGAGACTGAGTGGAAGCGTCTTGTTTTGCTAGTTCTTCGTCGTTATGAATTGCAGGGAAAATCTGCTTTGCAAGCTGTTTACCAAGCTCTACGCCCCACTGATCAAAGGAATCAATGCCCCACACAACACCTTCAACAAAGGTAATGTGTTCATAGAGTGCAATAAGTGTACCGATAGCACGAGGATTAAGCTCTTTACCAAAGATAGAAGTAGTTGGCCTATTTCCTTCAAAGACGCGTGCAGAAACCATCCACTCTGGCGTTCTCTCAGCACGGACCTCATCAGCGGTCTTACCAAAAGCAAGTGCTTTGGTCTGCGCAAAGAAATTGGAGAGGAAGAGTTCATGGACGTCTAGGTCTGCATCTTTGGTGGCAAAGGCAGTATTTACAAACGCAATAAAGTCAGCGGGAATGATCTGGGTTCCCTGATGGATAAGCTGGTAGAACGCATGTTGACCATTAGTTCCAGCCTCTCCCCAGAAGATTTCGCCTGTCTTTGAAGTAACCGCCGTACCATCCCAACGAGTAGACTTGCCGTTGGATTCCATGGTGAGCTGCTGGAGATACGCAGGGAATCTATGCAGGTACTGACTATATGGAAGTACTGCGTGAGATGCTGCGCCAAAGAAATTAACGTACCAAACGTTTAAGAGACCCATAAGAGCAACAACGTTTTGCCTTAATGGAGTGGTCTTAAAGTACTCGTCAACTGCATTAAAGCCGCTAAGGAACTCTGCAAAACGCTGTGGGCCAAAAACAATTGCCAGTACAAGACCAACAGCAGAATCAACCGAATAACGGCCACCAACCCAGTTCCAGAAACCAAAGGCATTCTCTGGGTCAATGCCAAACTCTTCTACCAGATCAAGTGCAGTAGAAACAGCAACAAAATGCTTGCGAATAGCTTCTGCATTCTGAGCTTCCGAGCCGTCAATAACGCCCTGTTCAGCAAGCTTCTCTAAAAGCCACGCACGAGCACAACGTGCATTGGTAAGAGTCTCAAGCGTAGTAAAGGTCTTGGAAACAATAACGAAGAGTGTTGTTTCTGGATCAAGATCCTCGGTTTTCTCGCCAAGGTCAACAGGGTCAATGTTGGAGACAAAGCGAGCAGTAATACCTGCGTCTGCAAAAGGCTTCAGGGCCTCGTAGACCATAACAGGACCAAGATCAGAGCCACCAATACCAATGCTTACAACAGCCTTGATAGGCTTGCCAGAAACGCCCTTCCACTCTCCCGAGCGAACTCGGTCACAGAAGGCATACATCTTGTTCAGCGTCTGATGAACGTCAGCGACAACATCTTGACCATCAACAATAAGCGTGCCTGATTCAGAGGCGGGACGACGAAGCGCTGTATGAAGAACTGCTCGGTCTTCAGTAGTGTTGATATGCATGCCGGCATACATAGCGTCTCTACGCTCTTCAAGCTTGACCTCTTTAGCAAGGTCACACAGAAGATCAAGCGTCTCTTGCGTGGCAAGGTTTTTAGAAAGATCGATATGGAACTGGTCTAGCTCAAACGTAAGATTCTTGGCGCGCTGTGGGTCCTCTGCAAACCATTTCTTCAGCGTAGCCTTAGTATCTTTTAAGCTGGTGTAATGCTCTGTAAGTGCCTGCCAAGCTCTAGTCTGTGTTGCGTCAGTAGGCAAAATGCTTGGTGCTGTAGGTGATGCCATACCAGTCTCCTTCTTTTGACTACCTCAAGGATAATCTGAGCAGCGCTCATAAAACGTCACAATGTCGTTTTTCGTAAAAAATACGACAAATCATTACTAATAGGGTTCCCCCAAAGGTGGAACCTGTTTAATTGCAGCCCAGCGCATCTGCTTCTGATGAGGGTCATCAAGCGCACCGGCAAAGTTATCAAGATTAACCACGCGCATTCCACATACATGAACAAGAACACGGGGCGAGAAGGTCTTCTCGGCATCAGTTTTAAGCTGTTCAAGCTCTTCTGCGTATGCTTCACGCACTGATGCAACTGCTGCATCATTTACCATGAGCACCGTGTCAGGACTAAAAGCACTTATCGCCTGCCTAACGAGCTCTGGATTTATGGGATTGCCTGTTTTTGTTGTGGTAAGTAAGGTAGCCCATGCCTCAGGTGCATAGCCTAAATGCTCTAAAGAAGCTTTAAGAGCAGAAAGTTCTGTCTCTTCAAAGTCTTCTTGCCCTTTTACTAACAAAACCGATGCAAAAGCATTGCCTGCCATACACACCCCCTGAGCAGCAAAATCTCCAAACTCATGCGTTGTTTTTGCCATGTAGGCTTCTTTTCGCATAGATCTTTCGCTTGGCATGCGCACCTCTTTCTTATATGCCAACTATGCACGTAATTCACAATTTGAGCAAGTCTATAAAGTTATGTGTATACACTTTTCTAATTTGGGGATAAGTTTGCTAAGTGCTTGAAATTAAATGGCCTAAAGGCCGTGTGTAACTGGAGGTTCGTTATGGCACAGCAGCTTACTACTGCAGAGTTCGATTCTGTTCTTGCAAACGCAGACAAGCCTGTTCTTGTTGATTTCTGGGCATCTTGGTGCGGTCCTTGCCGTGCTCTTGGTCCAGTTGTCGAGGAAGTTGGCAATGAGATGGCAGACAAGCTTGACGTTTACAAGGTAAACGTTGATGACGAGGCAGATCTTGCAACTCGTTTCCGCATCGTCTCTATCCCAACCCTCATCCTCTTCAAGAACGGCGAGCCTGTTCACACCATGGTTGGCAACCTTCCTAAGGCTGACCTCGTTTCTGAGCTCAACGCTAACCTGTAAGTTCTTGTGTGCCACGCGGCTGCGCTGGCTTATCATTGAACTAAGCGGCGGTACGTCTATCGGCGTGCCGCCTTTTTGTTACAAGGAGAACTAATGGCCGATAAAAGCCTTGACGCTCAAAAGACAGGACTTTTAAAGGGGGTTCGCAAGCGCCTCTTTCTACAGCGTTTGCGTTCAAGCCTCTCTACCATCATTCTGCTTATCTCTTCAGCAATCTTTATTTTTTTGCTGATTGACGTTTCTGAAGGTGACGTCATCGGCATTGATCACTTTGCCTACAGGCTCTTTGTTGTCCACCTTAGAACTCCCCTTCTCACAGAGATAATGGAGGGGTTCTCTGGACTTGCAAGTCCTGTCACCGTTATTGTCATGCTTATTGTGGTTGCCGCGTTTGCACCAGGGCCAAGTGTTGGCAGACTCGCATCCATTAACCTTGGCGGTGTTGTTATTGTTGACCTTATCTTTAAAGCTATTGTCCAGCGCCCTCGTCCCGATGGATTTAGACTGGTAGTTGAAACCGGCTATAGCTTCCCCTCGGGCCACTCGATGTTCTCGATGGCTTTTTATGGCCTGCTTATTTGGCTTGTCTGGCACTACGAGAAAGACAAACTACAGCGCTGGATTTGGTGCGGTCTTTTCTCCGCGGTCATCATTATGATTGGCGTCAGCAGAATTTATCTGGGCGTGCACTACGCCACCGACGTTATTGGTGGTTTCTCGCTTGCCCTTGTATGGCTGGTTCTCTTTACTAAGCTGATGATTCCATCGCTTATTTACAAGAAGAAAGTACCTCAAGCGAAGACAGACTAATAATCTCTGCACTGACTACCTGAGCCGCTTCTTCATCAACAATAATACGTCCCATAGTTGCACCCTCGCGACCGCGAGGATAGGTAGGACTTCCTGGATTCATTACAAGTGTATTGGTCCACTCGTCGCGCTGTACAAAAGGCTTATGCGTGTGACCGCAGATAGCAATATTGCATTTAACCAGGTCAAGCCTCTCGCGATAATGACATACCTGCCACTTTAAACCGGCCGCAAAGAAAATAATCTTTTTCTTTACCATGGGGCCATAGTTGTAGCAAAAGTCATTATTACCCAGGCAGAGCTTTACCGGAGCAATCTTCTGGAGCGTCTGATAATCAGCGTTTGAAGTGATATCCCCTGCATGCACAATGTAGTTGGCGCCCTGCAGAGCTTCAAGCAACTCAGATGACAAATACCCATGCGTATCTGAAATTACATCAAACCTTACAAGTGCCATACCAAACTCCTACGTGCGCTTTTAAGCCTCTGACGAGAAACCCTTTAAGCTTCTACAGTCCCAGTGCTCGCTTGAGTGCAACCACACGACGGCGTGAAACCGAAATGTGACGCTCCTCAAATCCCTGAATAGTCAACTGTAGGATACCAGCAGAGATAACCTCAACATCGTCAACATACTCAAGATTCACGATAAAGCTACGATGAATGCGGAAGAATCCGTGTGGCGCAAGGCGCTCTTCAAGTTTTTGCAGAGAAATAGTAGACAAGAAGCGATCGTCTTCTGTGTAGATGCAAGAATAATCGTCTTTTGCCTCAATAAAGCGAATCTGATCAATGGGAACAAGAACTTTGCTTCCGCTCTTAATGACAGGAATACGCTCAATAGTTGCCATAGGAGACTGAGGACGAAGGCGCTCCTCAACCTTATCAAGAGCCTGCTCAAGGCGCTCAGTCTCAACGGGCTTCATCAGGTAATCTACCGCGTTAACGCCAAATGCATCCAGCGCGTACTCGCTATATGCGGTGACAAACACAATCTGGGGAGGATTCTTCAACTTGTGAAGGGCCTCTGCAAGCTGCATTCCATTTGTCTTAGGCATGGAGATATCGAGGAACAAGACCTCAACGCGAGACTCCATGAGTTTCTCGACAGCATCCCTTGCACTTGTGGCCTCAATGATTTCCTCGAGACGTCCGGTCTCCTCAAGCAAGAACTTGAGTTCAGAACGGGCTGGAGCCTCGTCATCAACAATCATGGCACGCATGTCATTCATCTCCCAACGGCCTAACGCAGCGTTAAGCAAAAACCGATACTACTATGCTGTTGCCTGCAGTGCCGCACCTGCAAGCTTGAGTGTCACGCACGTACCCTGCCCTGGTTTAGACATGATTTCCATGCCAGAGCCAACGGCGTAGAAGCGCTCAACTCGCTCAGCTACGTTCTTAATGGCAATACCCGTGCCCCTATTTCTCCCCGAAGAATCCTGCGGGGTAGGACCTTGACCATTAAGTAAGCGAGAAACAGTCTCTTCATCCATTCCAAGACCATCATCAGCAACAGATATAAGAATATCATCATCATCGCGTGTGACGTGGATGTCAATATGGAGGGCGCCTTCATCTTTCATAGCGTGCCTCACGGCATTCTCGACAATAGGCTGAATCAAAAAAGACGGTACCTGAACATCTTCGCATCCCTCATCGACATGCTCAGACTCTTGAATACGTTCTTCTCCAAAACGCGCCTTCTCAATTGTCAAATACCTGCGCGTTTGTGTCAATTCCTGAGAAAGCGGAATAAGTGCACCCTGCGAACTCTCAAGCGTGCGGCGATAAAATACCGAGAACTCGCGAAGCAAGTCGCGCGCCTTATTGGGGTTTGTACGCGTAAGAGATGCAATAGTATTAAGCGTATTGAACAAGAAATGTGGATTAATCTGTGCTTGCAGAGCCTTGACCTCGGCTCGAGCGGTCAACTCTGCCTGACGGTCAAGCTCGTACGAGGAAAGCTGCGTGGAGAGAAGCTCACCCAGACCCTCTGCGATTGCCAGCTGTGTGCGATCAATTTCAATACCGCGACGATAATAAAGTTTGATTGTGCCGACCGTGTGATCTTGAACAATCAGCGGAACAATGATGCCAAAAGAGCTGCCGCCATTACCAAAGCCACCTCGTCTTTGCAGGACCTGCTGACGGCTATCTACCGAGACAAACGTCTCCATGCGGCCACTTTCCAGAACCTCAGTTGCAGGGCCAACTACCTTTGAACCAGGCATATGGGAGGTTACAATATCTCCTTCAAAACCCAATACGTACTCTGTATCCGTGATGGAAATAGCGGCTGCAGAAGTTTCTGGAAGCAATAGTGTGCAGATAGTTGGCGCTGTTTCTTGCGACAGGCCTCCGCGTAAGGTCTTGAGCGTCTTAGAGGCAACCTCAAGTGTTCGCTCTGTTGCTTGAGACCTGGCGTGTTCATTACCAGGCTGAGTAGTACCACCAAGAACAATAACCGTGGCAAGTCCTCCGCCTGCAACAAGAGCGGCAAACAAGTTGTCTGCCATGACGCTCCAGGAAAGCAAGCCCAGCAATACACAGGCAAGAATAATCAGGACTATCCTGGTTGATCTATGTATGTACTGAGCAAGTCTCTGCATGGTTGTCTAGTTCCCCACTGATTCTGTAGCAGAATCCTCAGAAGCAAGCTGCTGCGGCAAAGGCGAATGCTTAAGCGCACGAGCCAAAGGAGCTCCTAGTACATAGAGAACAACAGCCTCTCCGAGTCCTGTGGTGATAAAACCAAACAAGAACATAAGAGGATACGATCCATCAAGTTCAATGGTGGTAAATGGAATTGTGTAGAATCCCAATCCTTGAAGCAAAATGGGAAGATATGCAGACACAATAACGGCATTTGCAAGCACTGGCCCCAGAAGCGCAAGGGGTACGTTCTTCCTGTTCTTCCAGGTAAACCATGCACCAAGAGCAGTTGCCAGAGAACCAAAGACTACGTCTAACAGCCCCAATGCACCTGTGCCAGAAATAACCATATTTGCAAGGTTAGCAATGACACAGCCAAGTGTCAGTCCTGGAATTGCATCAGCGGTAAAGAGCGCAAGAACAACAACTGCCTCTGAAATGCGGAACTGCACAGGACCCCAGGCTAGACCGCCCAAAAAGAGAAGGGTTGCAAGAGTAAGTGCTGCATAAAGAGCCGCAATGATACCGATACGTGCAAGGCGCTGGGCGCGCTGTTTTGTTGCATAAGCTGAAGAAACCTGTGGCAAAACAATCCCCTTGTTAACTCTAAAAACTTAGTTCATGATACGACGAAACGCATATATGAGCAAATGAGCAGCGCAGACATACAATTAGTAATGCAGGTGCATTCCTGGATAGACCATCTCGCGAGCGTGCTTCTGATATGCCGCAACTGCCTCTTCCTCAAAGGCCAGAGGGGTATCCTCCTCGCCCGCCATATCCAAAATCCAACGTGTGAGGTACGGATTGAGTGGAAGCAGCGGACCAATAAGCCAGGTGGCAATAGCATTCTTGCGACGGAAGCCCTCCAACTTGCTTTCTTTATTGATGCCAAATCCAACCTTATTCTTAAGGAAGTAGCAGTTAGAGTTATCTCCCTCGGTAAGAGTGAACTGCATCTTAAAGCCCACAACAGTAAAGGGTTCTTTGCCGTTACCTGGATCAAACTCTCCCACCTGAACGTCGTGGAAGCGCTGGGGCATATAGCGAGTGGTTACAAAATTGAAGAGACCCAAGCCCTCAATCTCAGAGCCGTCAGGATTGACGATTTTCTGGCCAAAAAGCTCTGAAGCATTGCCGGCAAACAGCATAGGGACGCCCTGATCAGCCAGCTCAGCAAGCCTATCCTTGTAAGGCATAAGGCGAGAAATAATAAGCTCTTGCTGGGCTTCTGTCATGCCGCCCATGATAATTGCCGATGGAGTGTTGTTAACAAAGTAAGGCGTTGCTGCGTGAGAAGTGTATACGAAGTTCTCTTTTGGAAGGCAAGCTTCCAGGTAGAGAGCGTTTCCGTTATCTCCACCCTGGTTGCCGTACTCTGGATAGAGAATCTCAATCTTAGTTGCTGGATTACTCATGGGAGGCCTCCATCTGTTTCAAGCGCTCAATAATACGGTTTCTGCTGATATCAGCAATGCCGCCGTTGTAGAGGCCGTGTGCATAGAAAACGTGCTGGCAAGCGTTAAGATCAACCAAATCAGCTGTCTCTTCTGGAGAGTTTGCTACAAAGGTCTTAGCTGGATCAATGCCCGCAAGCCTGAGCCTAAGCTGCAGGTCAAGCGATGTGTCACCATAAATAATTACCTGCTTAACGCTTGGATCTTGCAAGAACTCAAAGTCAGTCTGGTAGTACCAGCCAATGTACTCTGTCTGGTCCTTTGCTTTTGCCATATATGCATCGGCAATCATAATGATGATTGCCTTATCACCTGGCTGTTTACGCAGGATATCAATAGTGACGGAAGTTGCCGTGTCATTCTCGCCCTTAGAGGCCATGCTAATAAGACGGCGACCGTTGTAGTCAATCTCGTTATACCTGGAAGAAGCGATGTTAACGCGCTGTAGAGATGCGGCAATAGTTGTCGGCGCAAGGCCCATCTCACGTGCGGTAACGATAGCCACAAACAAGTTGTAGAGGTTAACAATCGAGTAGCTGTTGAGCTTGTACTCGTATGTTGGTGCACCCTCGTGGCAGTGCTCCTTAACCACAAACTTCCCGGTCTCTGGATCAACCGAGATGACCTCGTAGTCAGGCATTGGATTGGTATAGCCACACTCTTCGCAGGTTGCATGACCAAGATGCCTCAGGTGGGCATAATCCCACTTGAGCTTGCCGCCGCATTTGGGGCAGGCGGTAAGATCTGAAACAATGCCCACTGGCTCTGCGGTGTCTTCTGCCAGCCTTGCAATAGAGTAATACGTACGATGTGTGCACTGAGGAGCAAGTCTGCAGCTAATCATGTCATCTGCGTTCAAAATCAGATGAGTTGAAGCAGGAATGCCCTTATCCATAACGTCAAACACGTAGTCTGGAGTTGCACTACGAGAGAACGTATCGCGGAACAGATTAGTAACGGACAAAATATCAGGCTGCAGGTACGGGAAAATACGAGGTCCCGAGAGCTCATCAAACTCCATTACTGCAAGCTTAGTCTTTGAGGTACCCCTCCACGTGGCATTCTTTGCAAACGAACTTGCAAAACCGCTGGAAATATTGCCGCCAACGCGGTTGGTAACGGTCTGATATCCATTATCAGCGAGAAGATCGTTAAGCAGGTTGTTGGTGGTTGTCTTACCGTTTGTGCCGGTGATAAAGACGATCTGCTCTGGCTTAGCAATATCTCCCAAAAATGCAGGATCAATGCCTTCGGCAATAAAACCTGGCAGCGTTCCGCCCTCATGGTTCGTCAATTTAAGTGCTGCAAGCGTTGCTTTAGCAGCGAGAAAAGCTACAGGAAATAGTCTGCTCTTTTTTTGTGCCACAGTAACTCCCATCGTGAGCAAAGTCTCTCTAGTTTATCACCTCGCGAGAAGAGCTTGAAGAACAGAGGGTCTCTCGCCAAAAATGCTGCATAAAAAAGCCGAGCCAGGATGTCCTGGCTCGGCTGAAGCTCCGTGAAAGTAAGTTACCTTACTCCTCAGGCTGCTCCTTCTTCTCTGCAGCGTAAAGCTCGGAGAGACGGACAAGGTGATCGTAGCGAGCCATTGCGGCTTCCTCGTTCTCCTTGAAGAGCCTCTCTGCGTGCTCTGGGAACTCGCGGGTGAGTCGGCTGTAACGAGCCTCGTTCATCAGGAACTCCTGGTAGCCACCCTTAGGTGCCTTGGAGTCAAGCGTGAACTTCTTACCTGCAGGTGCAGCTGGGTTGAAGCGATAGAGGTTCCAGTAGCCGGTCTCGACTGCCTTCTTCATCTCCTCCTGTGCGTGAGCCATGCCGCCCTTAATGGAGTGCATCTCGCATGGGGAGTAACCGATGATGAGGGATGGTCCTGGATAAGCCTCTGCCTCAGCAATTGCCTTGAGGGTCTGCTGGAGGTTTGCGCCCATGGAGACCTGAGCAACATAAACGTAACCGTAGGTCATAGCAATCTCAGCAAGGTTCTTCTGCTTGATGTCCTTACCAGCTGCAGCAAACTGTGCAACCTGGCCAAGACGGGAAGCCTTAGAGGACTGACCGCCGGTGTTAGAGTAAACCTCAGTGTCGAAGACAAAGACGTTGATGTCCTCGCCGGAAGCAAGAACGTGGTCAAGGCCACCGAAGCCGATGTCGTATGCCCAGCCGTCGCCGCCGAAGATCCAGAAGGACTTCTTGGTGAGGAAGCTCTTGTTAGCAAGGATTTCCTTAGCTGCTGGAAGATCAGACTTCTCAAGCTCAACTACGAAGGTCTTAGAAGCTTCCTTGGAGAGAGCTGCGTCGTTGACGGACTCAATCCATGCCTTAGCAGCATCCTTGAGGTCCTGAGATGCGCCGTCCTCATCGACAAGCTGCTGAGCAAGCTCCAGGAGACGCTTCTGCTGTGCCTGGTGACCAAGCATCAGACCCATACCGTGCTCTGCATTGTCCTCGAAGAGGGAGTTGTTCCATGCTGGGCCGTGGCCGTTTGCATCGGTAGTAAATGGTGAGCAAGAAGCTGGGTTGCCCCAAATGGAGGAGCAGCCGGTTGCGTTGGAGATGAACATACGATCGCCGAAGAGCTGAGTGACCAGGCGGCCATAGCTGGTCTCAGCGCAGCCTGCGCAGGAACCAGAGAACTCAAGAAGAGGCTTCTTGAACTGGGATGCCTTGACGTTGTTAGCAACAAGCTCGGTCTTCTCGGAGACGTGGTTGACTGCGTAGTCAAAGATCTCCTGCTTGGACACCTGCTCCTCGATTGGCTTCATGGTCAGAGCATCTGCAGGGCAGATGTAGACGCAGTTGGAGCAACCGGTGCAGTCGAGCTGAGAAACAGCAATCTCAAACTTGTAGCCCTGAGCCTTAGGACCAACAGCATCCTTGAACTGAGACTGTGCTGGTGCAGCAGCAACCTCTTCGTCGGTAAGGACGAATGGACGAATGACTGCGTGTGGGCAGACATAAGCGCACTGGTTACACTGAATGCACTTCTCGACGTTCCACTCAGGAACAACAACAGCAATGCCACGCTTCTCGTAAGCAGCAGCGCCAAGCTCAAACTGGCCATCAACGTGGTTCTTAAATGCAGAAACAGGAAGTGCGTCACCCTCCATACGAGAGACTGGAGTCATGATGTCGCGAACCTGCTTGAGCAGAGCCTCACGGCCCTCAAGGGTGATTGTGCTTGGAGCATCCTCTGCAGTAGCCCAATCAGCAGGAATCTCAATCTTAGTAAATGCAGTAGCACCAGCGTCGATTGCCTTGTGGTTCATATCGACGACGTTCTGGCCCTTCTTCAGGTAAGAGTGAGTTGCAGCATCCTTCATGTACTGAAGTGCGTCTGCCTCTGGAAGAACCTTTGCAAGAGCAAAGAATGCGGACTGAAGAATGGTGTTGGTGCGCTTGCCCATACCAATTTCCTTGGCAAGGTCAATTGCATTGATCAGATAAACATTGATGTTGTTCTTTGCAATGTAGCGCTTTGCCTCTGCTGGCAGGTGGTGTGCAAACTCCTCTGCATCCCACTGGCAGTTGACCAGGAAGGTACCGCCAGGCTTGACGTCGCGGACCATCTTGTAGCCCTTGATGATGTATGCAGGAACGTGGCATGCAACAAAGTCTGCCTTGGTGACATAGTAAGGAGAACGGATCTTGTGATCACCGAAGCGCAGGTGGCTGATGGTGATACCGCCGGTCTTCTTGGAGTCATACTGGAAGTATGCCTGAACATATTTATCGGTGTGGTCACCAATAATCTTAATGGAGTTCTTGTTAGCACCAACGGTACCGTCACCGCCGATACCCCAGAACTTGCACTCAATGGTGCCCTCAGCTGCAGTGTTAGGAGCCTCTGGATCCTCTGGGAGAGACAGGTTAGTAACGTCGTCGACAATACCAACGGTGAACTCACGCTGAGGAGCATCCTTCTTGAGCTCCTCGAAGATTGCGAATGCGGATGATGGTGGGGTGTCCTTGGAACCAAGGCCGTAACGACCGCCAACAACCTTAATGCCTGTACGACCAGCCTCATAGAGGGAAGAAACAACGTCTTCGTAGAGAGGCTCACCAACGGAACCCGGCTCCTTGGTGCGGTCGAGAACAGCAATCTTCTTGACGGACTCAGGAAGAACGTCAACAAAGTGCTTTACAGAGAATGGACGATAGAGACGGACCTTAACCAGACCGACCTTCTCGCCATGAGCGTTCAGATAATCGATAACCTCTTCGAGGGTATCGCAGAAGGAACCCATGCAGATAACAACGCGGTCAGCGTCTTCTGCACCGTAGTAGTTGAACAGACCGTAGTCAGTACCAAGCTTAGCGTTGATCTGGTTCATGTAGTCTTCAACAACTGCTGGCAGCTGGTTATAAACCTCGTTGCATGCCTCGCGGTGCTGGAAGAAGATATCGCCATTCTCGTGGGAACCACGGCTTGATGGGTGCTCTGGATTCAGTGCGTGATCACGGAATGCCTGGACAGCGTCCATGTCGCACATCTCAGCCAGATCAGCGTAATCCCAAACAGCAACCTTCTGAATCTCGTGAGAAGTACGGAAGCCGTCGAAGAAGTTAACAAATGGAACCTTGCCCTTGATTGCTGCGAGGTGAGCAACAGGAGCCAGATCCATAACCTCCTGGACGTTGCCTTCTGCGAGAAGTGCAAAGCCAGTCTGGCGAGCAGACATAACGTCAGAGTGATCGCCAAAGATGTTCAGTGCATGGGTTGCAACGGTACGTGCGCTGACGTGGAAAACACCAGGAAGCTGCTCGCCGGCAATCTTGTACATGTTTGGAAGCATGAGCAAGAGGCCCTGAGAAGCGGTGTAGGTAGTGGTCAGAGCGCCTGAACCAAGAGAACCGTGAACAGCACCAGCTGCGCCAGCCTCGGACTGCATCTCGACAACCTTGACGGTTGTACCGAAGATGTTCTTTACACCCTGGGCGGACCACTGGTCAACATAGTCTGCCATTGGACTTGATGGGGTAATTGGGTAAATGCCCGCTACCTCGGTAAACGCATACGACACGTAAGCCGCGGCGTTGTTACCGTCCATGGACTTAAACTTTCTTGCCATTTCCTCTCCTTGCCTAATCTGTGATTTCTCACAGTATGCGTCTGTGCGATCCAAAATAAAGCTGTAGACCCTGGGTGACTACGGAAACAAGTTTCATAGTTCGGCCGGCAGCGGTCGCATAATGCTTTTATTATTGCGCAAAAAAACAATGAAACAAATCAGAAATATGAGCCAATAAATACCTATTTTCAGGTAGGATTTTCTACCTGCGGAATTGCAAAATAAACATAACAGTAAAGTAGAACTTTTTTGTAAATCGACAAAATATTCAAGTACACAAGCAGCCATCTGTCTGAAAATTGGACAAACTTTTACGTAAGCACTCAACGCACGAAAGTCTTGCTGCACGTTGAGTGCTCTTTTAATAGCCGTACTTTAGGGTCATATCTCTTTTGATTACTTGGCCGCTTTAATCTCGCAAAGTTTCTTATAACCAAATAAGAAACGCTCTCCTATCTCACCTTCAGCATCGGATGCGCAAACGACTCCGTGTTCATCTGAAGTAAGGAAGGCTTCATCAAAATCAGCAGTTCCATCAAATACCTGTGCGACAACATCTGGATTAAACTCAGTTGGCTCATGCAGAGTTTGTGCCAAATCAAGCACCAGACTTGTGGCTCCTGATCGAACGCTTTCTTCTGAGATACCTGCGATAAGCTTTCCGTCCTTCACTAGCCAGAGCACTTCTGGTGCGCAATGAGTTTGCTGCTCTTCTCGCTGTGAAATTCTTGCACGACCCGCAAGAGATAGAACAGAACTCTCCTTTAAAGACTGGTAAGGACCAACTGTCATAGCAGCCTGACCATTGCTTTCGAGCAAAATCATAAGAACGCCGTCTGGATATTCTTGCGATCCCTCTTTCAGCGTTCCCTCAATGTGCTGCTTAGCCCAAGCAATCAAGTGCGGAGAAACATCTTTTTGAGCAACAACTCGCCTACTCAGCGCACGTAAATGCCTGTTATCAAGAGGGAGAACACCTCCAGCCAGTCTCCAACGACAAACAAGTTCTGGATTATCAAGCTCAAACTTCTGAGCCGCTTCTAACTCTTCCTGGTCCACAGTGTCCTCCCCCAACTTTTTATGAAATGAACTGCTAATCCCGACTTAGCAGGTTAGTGCCTAAAGTGTCGCTTTCCTGTAAACACCATTGCAATACCATACTCATCACAAGCAGCAATAGACTCATCATCTCTGACTGATCCGCCTGGCTGAATAATGGCTGTTACGCCATGAGCTGCTAGTGTGTCAACGTTATCTCGGAATGGGAAGAATGCATCAGATGCTGCCACAAGGTTCTTTGAATCAATTCCCATGCGTTCGCAAGCTGCTTCAGCTCGCTCGCACGCGAGAAAAGCGGCGTCAACACGGTTTGGCTGGCCTGGTCCCATACCAATTCCTGCTTGATCTTTTGCAACCAAAATGGCGTTTGACTTAACGGTCTTACAAACTTTCCAAGCAAATACCAAATCATTCAGCTCTTCTGGAGTTGGTTGACGCTTAGTAACAACCTCAAAGCTCTCTGCTGTTTCATCTGCGTGGTCAAGGTCTTGTACCAAAAGACCTCCGTCAACAGTTCTCATTTCAAGCTCACGACTTCTATCGATTCCACCTGTGGCTAAGACGCGGAGATTTGTTCTCTTTGACAGGCGCTCAAGAGCCTCTTCTGTGAAGCTTGGTGCAATAAGAACCTCAACAAACTGCTTATTGATATCTGCAAAGTGCTCAACAAACTCCAGCGGAACCTCTCTGTTTACTGCAATAATTCCACCAAAAGCAGAGAGTGGATCGCAAGCAAATGCTCGGTCATATGCCTCAACAACATTTTCTGCTGTTGCAGAACCACAAGGATTCTGGTGTTTCAAAATAATGACTGATGGGTCATCAAACTCACGAACAGCTGCCCAAGCTGCATCAGTATCGAGTAGATTGTTGTAAGACAAAGGCTTACCCTGAAGCTGCTGAGCGTTTGCTAGAGAGTGCGCAGGAGCACCAGGCATCTTGTAAAACGCTGCGGACTGCTGAGGATTTTCTCCATAACGAAGATCCTGCTCTTTTGTTGCCTTTACCAGCAAAGTCTCTGGGAATTTACTCAGCTCTGATTCAACTACACCAGAAAGGTATGCGGCAATAGCGCCATCGTATGCAGCTGTTGTCTTAAATACCTTCAATGCAAGCTGCTGGCGAGAAGCCCTTGTAGTTGCACCGTCATGGGAACACATCTCATCAAGAACACGACCATAATCTGCTGGATCAACAACAACCGTAACAAAATCATTATTCTTTGCAGCAGAGCGGAGCATTGAAGGTCCGCCAATATCGATGTGCTCAATTGCGTTTTCTAGTGTTACTGATGGATCAGCTACGGTCTTCTCAAACTCGTAAAGGTTAACGCAGACCAGGTCAATCATACCGATACCATTGTTCTCTGCATCTGCAACATGACCAGGATTATCTCTACGACATAAGAGGCCACCATGGACGCGAGGATGCAATGTCTTGACGCGGCCGTCCATCATCTCTGGAAATCCGGTATAAGACTCAATAGGGATGACGGGGACGCCAGCCTCTTCGAGGATTTTTGCGGTTCCTCCTGTTGAAATTACCTCTACACCAAACTCTTTAGTAAGAGCCTGTGCAAATTCAACAATACCTGTTTTGTCTGTTACCGAGATTAGCGCACGTTTGATAGGGGCCTCAGCCATTGCCGCTCCTTTGTGTTTGACACTTGCTATCAGAAACACCTACAGCCTATCAGCTGCAAAACACTACGTACGAGATGTAAACAAACTTGAAACTATTCTATAATCTTCCGCTGTAAAAACGCATGAAAGGAACTATTGCATATGTCTGACGATACTCCAATCATAGTCCCCTTCGAAGATGCTGACTTACCAGAACTTATCTCAATCGTTGAACGCGTCTGGTACTTGGATGGTGATGAATCTAAAGAAACCAGTAGGTCTCTGGCTACCATTGATATTTCTTACTACATTGGTGTTTCAACTCATCGCTTTGTAGCAAAAAGTGGAAATACAGTTCTCGGCTTTATTTTCTGCTCCAACGGAAAAGATCCAGAAGATCGGCAGAAATGGGTTGAGCTTGAAAATGCCTCAACCATTACAGCTAAAAAGCTCTTAAGCCAGAAAGACTTTGAAGGCTATGATGCCGTTGGTGTCGTCGAATCAAACCTGATTCACAAATACTGGAATGAAGGAGTCAAAACTCCCAAGTGGGAAATTACACTATTCTGCGTAAGCCCTACTGCTCAAGGAAAAGGTGTCGGCGGCATGCTCTTCTCCTATATGATCAATTTTTTGAAAGAGCAAGGAGCTAAGCATTACTTCCTTGCAACAGACGATGACTGCGACATTAGTTTCTACCAACACAAGAGCCTTGTCTGTAAAGATAAAGCTCCGGTTCAAGCGAATGGACAAGACTTCGGCTTTGCCTATATCTATGCGGGAGATCTCTAAGAATGAGTCCTTGCGTTGGAAGATTTGCGCCCACACCTTCTGGAAGAATGCATCTGGGCAACGTTTTCTCAGCCCTTATGGCTTGGGCCAGCGTTCGTTCCCAAAATGGCAGCCTTATTCTTCGCATCGAAGACTTGGATATTCGTGCTCATAATCCTCAACACACCTCCCTCCTCCTTGATGATTTACAGTGGTTGGGACTAACTTGGGACAAAGGTCCGTATTACCAAAGCAAGCGCACGGAGCTCTACCAAGAAGCTCTTTTAGATTTGAGGCAGCAGGGACTCTTGTATCCCTGTTTTTGCTCCCGAGCAGACTTACACGCTGCACAAGCTCCTCATGCAAGTGATGGCACGTATGTCTATGCAGGAACTTGCCGCAACCTCAGCCAATCTAAGCGTGAAGAGCTTTCAGCCCATAAAATTCCAGCAACACGTATGCAAGTTCCTAATACGACCTACACGTTTGAAGATAGGGTTTATGGTCCTACATCACAAAACCTTGCTGAATCATGCGGAGACTTTATTGTTCAACGTGCAGATGGCGTCTTTGCCTATCAGCTTGCCGTAGTAGTAGACGATGCTGATATGGGCATAACTGAAGTGGTCAGAGGATCAGATCTTCTCTCCTCAACTCCTAGGCAGCTTTATTTACAAGACGTGCTTGGTCTTTCTCATCCCACATATGCTCACCTCCCCTTACTTGTTGCGCCAGATGGTAGGCGACTTTCAAAACGCAATCATGATCTAGACCTTGGTGTCCTTAGATTCCAAGGAAAAACACCAGAAGAGATTCTTGGCTTTCTTGCTTATTGCGTAGGTCTCACGGAAGAGAATGAGCCTCTTTCCGCAGTACAAATTGCAAATCGTTTTTCTTGGGAGACACTTCGCGCTCACCGAAAAAACGTGGTTGTTGAGCATTTTTCACATGTTTTGTAAAATGTCTTATTGTGAGTGACGCCAGTTCGGGGTATCATTCTCAAGCACCCATTTTGGAGAGCTGACCGAGAGGCCGAAGGTGCTCGCCTGCTAAGCGAGTATGGGCCCCAAGCCCATCTGGGGTTCGAATCCCCAGCTCTCCGCCAGAATTTTCTGCTCGTTGCACCTCTGCAACGAGCTTTTTTTCTTACCAAGAAGAACTTTTTCTAAGATTAGTCTTGCATTTTTAACTGGAAAATGGCATTCTATCTACTTGCACGCGGCGTTACCTCAGCTGGATAGAGGACCTGACTACGAATCAGGGCGTCATAGGTTCGAATCCTATACGCCGCACCACTTGAACTTAGGAGCTCCTTCGGGAGCTCTTTTTTATTATCTACCTGGTCTTAAAGCTACTTCACCAGCAGAGTTGGCGTATAAATAACGGTAGGAAATGCCAGCCTCATCAAGCTCATCCATTACCTCAGCCATACATGTTTCTGCCATGATGACCTCCAGATACTCTTGTGGACTTAAGTCTTTTAAACCCACCCTGCCTTGGTCTGAAATCCATTTTCTTAAAGCTGCAAGTTGCTCTGGTGCTATATGGATTTCTGAATAAAACTCCTTGTGACCAAATCCAATTTCTGCTGCACTACCCTGCACAAACTGCCGTACTACAATGTCTTTTTGTACCTCTACCAAACCTTTCATAGCCACCTCTTTCTTCTTTTGCTAGCCATAAGTATAGCTGATTTATAGAACATATGTTCTATAAATCACTAAAAGAAATGGTCTCCACAATTCTGTAGAAGACCATTTCAAGAATCGAATCAGTTTTGATTAAAAGGAGAAACTATTCTGGACGAATAACCTCGATGCCACCCATGTAAGGACGAAGCGCCTCAGGTACGGTAACGGAACCATCTGCATTCTGATAATTCTCCATAATTGCAGCCATAGTACGACCAACTGCAAGGCCAGAGCCGTTAAGCGTGTGAACCAGACGGGTCCCCTTGAACTCTGCTGGATCCTTATAACGAATATTTGCACGACGTGCCTGGAAATCCCAGCAGTTGGAGCAGGAAGAAATCTCCTTGTATGCGTTATAGCTTGGGAGCCAAACCTCAATGTCGTAGCACTTGCATGCAGAGAAGCCAATATCACCAGTGCAGAGGGTTACCACGTGATAAGGAAGACCCAGAAGCTGAAGGATCTTCTCGGCTTCCTGAACCATGGACTCAAGCTGATTCATGGAATCCTCAGGCTTTGCAAACTTGACCATCTCTACCTTGTCAAACTGATGAACGCGGATGATGCCACGGGTGTCTCGACCAGCTGAACCTGCCTCCTCGCGGAAGCATGGGGTGAATGCGGTATAGAGCAGAGGGAGCTGAGATGCGTCCAGAATCTCGTCACGATGGATGTTTGTAAGCTGGACCTCAGCAGTTGGAATGAGGTAGAGGTCAGGCTGTACGTGATAGAGGTCCTCTTCAAATTTAGGAAGCTGACCAGTGCCAAACAGAGAATCCTGATTTGTGATAACTGGTGGCCACCACTCTTTGAAGCCTGCCCGGTTATGTGTATCAATCATGAAGTTGATAAGCGCACGCTCCATGCGAGCGCCCATGCCGCCAAGAAGATAGAAGCGAGTTCCTGCAAGCTTTACGCCACGGTCAAAATCAATCATGCCCAGTTCAGGGCCAAGATCCCAGTGCGCCTTTGGCTCAAAATCAAACTGAGTTGGCTCTCCCCACTTGCGAACCTCAGGGTTATCGGAATCATCCTTGCCATAAGGAACGGATGCGTCAGGAATGTTTGGAATAGCTGCAACAAGGGCGGTGAGCTCTTCCTCAACCTCTCCGCGGCGCTGATCAAGCTCTACGATGCGATCTTTGTTAGCTGCTACCTGCTCTTTAGCTGCCTCGGCCTCTTCCTTCTTGCCCTCACGCATAAGAAGGCCAATCTGCTTAGAAACAGCGTTACGCTCTGCCTGAAGAGACTCAACCTCGGCAATTACGCTTCTGCGCTCCTCATCAAGCTCAAAGAATTTCTCGCGATCCCAATGAGCATTTTGCCTGGACTCGCAAGACTTATCTACGAGGTCAGGATTCTCGCGCACAAATTTGATATCAAGCATGCAGCTTCTCCTTGAATCAACACTTTTTGGCAGTGCATTTTTTCTTATAGCCTACCAAGTATATACTTGTATTTGGATTCTTAACCCTTCACATGTTCTGGAGCTGGATTATGGACGCAATTAACTCTTTTATTGGTTGGCTTTTTGGCGATAAGACCGGCGTGTTGTTCCTCGTACTTGGTGGAATTTTGCTCTTTTTGGTTATTTCCTTTGTGCTGGAGCGCAAAACCAAAAAGATGTATTTCAACCACAAAAAGACTGAAGACGACTGGGATCTCTTTGGAGAAGACGAAGAAGGCTGGTCTGACTTTGATGCAGACAACAAATAAGTAACAAAAAAGCCCCGTAAAGGGGCTTTTTAAATACAAATGGTGCGGGCGAAGGGACTTGAACCCCCATGAACTTGCGTTCATACGGACCTGAACCGTACGCGTCTGCCAATTCCGCCACACCCGCGTGCTAGGGAATAATACTACAACATTTTGTTTTCTTCTAATGGAAAAACAATAGATATATAAGAAATTTCTTTTCAGCGGTAGAATATAGACAGTCACGGCCGACAAACACACTTTAAACACAGGAGGTTGCCGTGAGTGACTCGCGGTCACAGACCACGCAAACTACATATATACACTCGTCTTCTGCTCAGCAGGCCTCTCCTGCAGCTGAGCCAGAGATTTTGCTGGATCGATATCGCGTTCTTGCCCGCAGGGGTAATGGAGGCTTCGGCACTGTCTGTACCTGCTGGGATACTCGTTTACAGAGGCGCGTAGCTATTAAACGCATGCCCCTTTTGGGCGCTTCCGAGACACCTGGCGTGCTTGCTTCTACTGTTGACGAAGCCCTTTCTGAGGCAAGAACCGCCTGTTTGCTGGCGCATCCCAACATTGTGACCGTTCACGATTTTGAGATTGAAGGCGACTACGCATACCTGGTCATGGAGTTTGTTGACGGCCTCAATCTATCTGAGCTTCTAGCTCGTGTTGAAGGCGGTTATCTCACCTACGCTGAAGCTGCTCATATGGTTTCTTCACTTGCAAAAGCGCTTCAGTATGCCCACGAAAATGGCGTGCTCCATCTGGACATTAAGCCAACAAACATCATGATTGACCGCCAGGGTACGGTAAAACTTGCTGACTTTGGTATGGCAACACTTGCCTCGGCTGCTGGTTATGGTGGTGCTCGAGGTGGTACGGTGGGCTACATGCCTCCTGAGCAGGTTGAAGGCATGCTTGTTGACGAGCGTGCTGATATTTTCTCGCTTGCTGTTGTTTTGAGGCAGGCGCTAACGGGCACCAATGTATTTGCAGGTAGAACGGCTAAAGAGTCCCTTGATCGCATGTACAAAGGTCCAAAGATTCCCCTTCTTAAAGAAGATCCCGAGGTTCCCTTTGCTGTAGATGCCGCTCTGACACAGGCACTTTCTCCTGAACCATCGATGAGACAAGGAAGCGTCTTAGAATTTGCCCAAGATGTTGTGACCCCTCTTGGCAGCGAAAAACAGGGCGAGAAAAGCCTCAAAGCCCTCGTAGAACAGTCAGAAGAAGAGGAAACCGAGACGTGGGACGTCAAGCATCTTCCGCTCTCAATCCGCTTCCCCTGGCTGCCCTCGGCTGCCGTGCGTGGCACAACCGCCTTGGTCACCGGCGTTCTTCTCGCCCAATTGTTCCAGCTCATTGCCCCAGAATCACTTACGTTTATTGTGGTTGGCTCTCTTGTAGGAGCTGCAGCTGCTGCTCTTTGGACGCCTTTAGGATCTGCGCTTGTCATTACATGCGCGGTGTACGCTTTGGCAAGTATTAGTCCTACCAGCACTTCGTTTCCGTTTGCGACGCTCGTAACCTTGGTGAGCGTTATCTGGTGGGCGTTTGCGGGAAGAGTCTCAAAATTCAGCAGCATCAACTGCTTATTAGGAGCTTTATTACCTGCTCCTGTTTCAGCACCAGCGCTTATCTCCGCTACTATGCGTCCGCTACCTGCAGTTTTAACAGGAGCCTTTAGCTATCTTTTTGGGACACTGTTTGCAAGAGGCATATCTTTAGGCTTTGCGGCAACTCCTCTTGCCTATGACTACACCTCACTGGCCTCAGGACTTCCTTTCTGGATTCGCTTTGGGGCATGCTCCCTATCTGCTCTTTTAGGCTCGCTTATGAGCCAGAAAAGACGTCGCGGATGGATGGTTTTTGGACAAATTGTCTGCGCCATATTGCTTTCTGGTGGCTTTATATGGGCAGCTTGGATGGAGAATCCCAATTTTTGGGTAGTTGAAAGTATAGTTTCAGTACTAATTACGGTATTCTTATGTGTACTTGTATGTATTGCAATTGTCCTGATAGGTCCACTTCAAGCGGATCAGGAAGGCGAGGAATTAGATGAGCTTTCTTAGTGACTTTGAAAACCGTATTGGTTCGGTCTTTGGCGCCGCACCTCAGGGATACGCAGAGCCCTTCTCTTTTAAGAAGCTTGCCAAACGCGCAGCTAAAGAGATGGAACGTGAGACGTATGAAATCGACGGTGTAGACACTGCACCTGCCCTGTATACCGTTTTAGTTGCTCCTCAAGACGATTCACTGATGCGTCCTCTTTATGCTGATCTAACTGCAGAGGTTTCTGACTTCGTGGCTGCTCAGGCTCAGCAAAAAGATTATGTATTTGTTGGTCAGCCGCTTGTTCGTTTTATGGTTGACCCTTCTCTGAAGCCTGGAAAATTTGCTGTCTTTGCAGAAAACGTTGACGGCAATACGCTTGACCAGCTACGCAATGAAGAGCGTGCTTTCTTGGGTGGAAACTCCAGTGTTGGAGGAGCTGCAGCTCAAATGCCTCAGCAGCACAATTCCCGCGCTGCTGTTCAGCCAGAACCACAACCAGAGCCAGATCCTCTGTCTGTAGTTCGTCCTGTTTCTGCAGATAACGCAACGCCAGAGGTTTTGGGAGATCTTGCTGGTACAGACGCCGGTCTTGCGGTAATGCCACCAGACTTTGTTGAGGCTCAAGGCGCAATTCCTGTTGTTTCCGCAGCTGAGTCCACTCCTATGCCTGTTCTTCCTAGCTCAAACGGGCTTCCAGACCTGCCCGTAAACGGAGCTATCCCAACAGCAGCTCCCGTCCCTATGACACAGCGTCGTATCACGCCTTCCCTTGATGCGCAGCTCAATGGCATGGGAGGTCGTCCTTCTCGCAATTTGCAGGGCACGCCACGTGCAAACATGGACGCTACCTGCATTTTGATTGATCGCCAAAGCGGTCGCTCGTATCGCGTTGAGGCTCCTCGCGCCATCATTGGTCGCGAGCGCTCTCAGGCAGACGTTGTTTTGCGCGACCCTAACGTTTCAAGACGTCACGCCGAGATGACCTATGACGGTCACGATTGGCACATTGCTGATTTGCACTCCACTAACGGAACGCTTGTCAACGATATCGACGTAGATGAGGTAATTCTGCGCGACGGAGACCTCATTACCATTGGTCTTATGGACCTTCAGTTCCGGGAGAACTAATGATTGATTTGATTCTCTTTGCAGGACGCGTTTTGCTTGTTGTCCTGCTGTACATCTTCCTGTTCTCGGTCATGCGCACGGGCATTGGTCTTGTCCGCGGTCAGCGCAAAGACGGAGCTATTTGGTCCGTTGATGTCGAGAAGGGCGTCAAGTCCTTGCGTGGTCTGCACGTAGACATCTTGGGACCCGTTGTTATTGGACGCTCCCCTTCTTCTGACATTGTGATTGACGAACCCTACGTTTCTGCATCACATGCCCGCTTTACCATCCAAGGACCAGCTCTGGTGCTTGAAGACCTTGGTTCCACAAACGGAACTATGGTTAATGGTCACATCATCGAACAGCCTGTTACGCTTCGCGACACAGACGAAGTCCAGGTCGGCGATGTGATTATGCGTGTTGGACGTCGATAAGAGGCTCATGGTTTCTTCTGATACAACACATATTTCCGATACACCTGCACAAGAGCCCGTCAGCGCTCCTGGCCGTTGCGAGCTGCCACTTGACGGTCGAGGCGACGCAGAAGCAGTTTCAGGTTCTAACACCTTTATTTCTTGGGGCGCCCGCTCTGACGTGGGGTTAGTTCGCGAGCATAACGAGGACTCGTTCCTTTTGCGCACTCCCCTTTTTGCCATCTGCGATGGTATGGGTGGACACGCTGCTGGCGAAGTAGCAAGTTCCATTGCCGTTAAGGTCATTGCTGAACAGGCACCAAGTACCGCAGACGATGTCCGTCTTGGTGCTGCAATTGAGGCCGCTAACCAGGAAGTTATTGATGCTCCTGCCAAGGGCATTGGCAAGCCAGGCATGGGTTCTACCGCCTCAGCCGTTCTCATTGAGGGCAATCAGATGGCTG
>CAUTOT010000006.1:0-24370 GCA_963539765.1 uncultured Atopobium sp.
TTATGGAGAGCTTGCGAAACACTGAGCTAATTACCGTTGAACAGGCTTCTCAATTATTAGGCATCCCAGTCTCCACGATGCGCAAGATGTGCGCTCGAGGGGAGGTGTATGCCAAGAAAGCCGGAAAACGATGGCTCATCAACAGACGGATTCTCTTGAGCCTTTATGGCTTGCATTCTAAGGAATAAATCATGAAAAAAAGATTAATTCTTGTGGCTTTGTTGCCTTTGCTGGTCTACTTCACAGCTGACTGCCTGGGCATTTTTGAGCCGCACAATGTGGCATATCTGATGGCTTTTAGATATGCCCTAATCGCATATGGCCTTGTAGGAGCTTTAGCCGTATGGCTCAAAGACAAAGAGAAAGAGGTTTGCAATGCTGACTAGACAGGAGCGTCAAGAGATTGCAGAGAAGGCCAAACTATACAAGGGTAAAGAACTTGACTGGGACAACATTACAGATGTTCTTACAGGCTCCCTTTGCTGGAAAAGTGATGATGAGCTCTTAGACCGTATCATTGAGCTTTGTGAGGCAGCTAATGTCGACGAACTGGCATTTATGACATCAGCGAACGAAATGTACTTGCAGGCTCTGAAAGCCAAGCATGAGCGCATTGCTGCATATGCCGAAGCTGATTCATACGTAAACACAAGACACATTATCAGTTGCATCGAAGACTTTGACACAGCGATTTCTCACTACAAGCGACTGGTCGAAAGGAGCAACAATGCTAACTAAAGAAGAGCGTGAAGCAATCGCTGAGAGGGCGGCGTCTTTTAACAAATCCGATCTTCGCTATACGGATATCTACAAATGCTTGCTCGGCGAATATCCACAAGGCAACACATCAATTGAAGAGGATGACAAAGCAATCCTAGACCGTCTAAACGACTTATGCGACACGTCTAATATGACTGAACTACCGATTGATAAAGACGGTGAAGTTATCCGTATTGGTGACATGGTGGACAACGTGGCAGATGGCAAAATATACAGAGTCAGAGGTTATGAATTCAGACCTGATGGTTGCTCCGTTCTTCTTGCTAGCGATAGAAGCCACATTTGGACGTATTCTCGACCTAATGTGCTTGTCCACAAAAAGCCAGTAACAATCGCGTCACTAGCCGAACATCTTAGGGACATTTTAGAAACCGTTGAAGGTATGAATGATTCGGCATACATAGAACTCTCTAACCTCGCAGATAACCTTGAATTACTTGGTGATAGCGATGACTAGCCGCAAAGAGATTGCAGTAAGGCTGCGGGAATTGCGGCACAAGACCTACTACCGCGAAGAGATTGTCGAGAGCATCTGTGATGTCATCAGCATCGCGGACCCCGTGAACACGTTTCGCGAGCCGGAGGACATCTATAATCTGCTCGCAAACCTCATAGACCCTGTATGTAAGCCGGTTGAAGCTGGCAACAACATCGTCTGTTCCGAGTGCGGAGCTGACCTGTATGACGATGACTTGTATTGCCCTCATTGCGGAGCAAGGGTGGTGCGCGATGACGGATAAGTTGCCATCAGCGCTAGATGTAGCCTGTGGGGCACGTAGTTTTTACTTTGATAAAGATGACGAACGCGTACTTAAATGTGATGCACATCCAAGACATCTCACGTTATGTGATGGACGCACGCTCGATGTCAGTCCAGATATAGTGGCTGACTTCCGGGAGTTACCTTACCCGGATAAAAGCTTTAGCCTCGTTATCTTTGACCCACCGCATTTAGACGTTGGCGCAGGATGGCAGGTAGACAAGTACGGCAAGCTTGATTCAGACAGCTGGCATGAGGACTTGGCCAAAGGTTTTAGCGAGTGTTTGCGTGTACTCAAACCCCATGGCGTTCTCGTCTTTAAGTGGTACGAATATCACATTCCACTTAAGGATGTACTGGCACTCTGCCCGGCAAAGCCAATCATCGGTAACCGACGCCCTAAAGCCTCTAAGACGCACTGGGTGTTGTTTATGAGAGAGACAGAGACGTTAGAGCAAGCCGTTAAACCATCAGATAACTATATCGACAATCAAACACTCGCACTGGCAACGTAAAGGAGAATCAATGAAATATCGTAAGAAACCCGTAGTAATAGAGGCTGTGCAGTACACGCTTGATATGACACCACCTCAATGGTTAGTTGACGCACAGTCAGCTGGTATTTTCTGTCAAACAAGAAATGCAGATGGAGATAGCTGTTGGTGCATTAAAACCCTAGAGGGCGAGATGATAGTCAGTCCTAACGACTGGATTATTAAAGGTGTCAAAGGCGAGCTTTATCCATGTAAGCCGGATGTCTTTGAACAAACATATGAGCCAGAGGAGCAGTAATGGATACCGTAGACACGGCTATAGACCTTATTAAACGGTATGCTCAATTAGCATATTCAAGTAGCGGCAATCTACTCGATGCTGATATTAAAGGCAAGCGAGTGTACTTGTCAGGGCCAATTACTAACACAAAGAACTACAAAGGTTTGTTTATGTTTGCTGAAGAGCTTGTCAAATTTGGAGAAGCTGAGCAGATCTATAACCCTGCTGTACAGGTTCCTGAAAGTTCTAGCTGGGGACAGGCAATGACTCAATGCCTTTCAGAAATTACTAATTATGACACGATAGTGATGTTGCCCGGTTGGAATACCTCTTGTGGAGCAAAGCTTGAGCGTGATGTTGCACTTGCCTGTGGAATGAGGGTTGTTAAACTAGGTAATGACAAGATTATTTATTACCTTTACAGCGCACTTGCAAAAACTCTTGGGAAGCTCTTGTAAGCAATCTCACTAACTAGCTTCAAATAAATAATTCCCTATTTTTAACAACCAAATAGAAAGGCTTTACCGATGAAGAAATTTCTTCACTGGCTGGCTGTTTGTGTGCTTGCGGTGCTGGCCTTTGTTCCAGCTCTCGCACAAGCGCAAACCGTGCCAACCACAATCACGAGCTTTAGAGTGACAGACAAAAACAAGCAGGACTTAACCTCTGCTTACACTAACCAGGACATCTATTTGACAGCGTCTTGGCAGGCACAGGGCGAAGTGCACGAGGGCGATACATTCTCACTTGCTATTCCTGATATTCTGGACTTCCCCTCGACAAATGCGGCAAGCTTTGACATCTATGCGCCTGACGGAAACGTCATGGCAACGGCACAAGTCACGCCAGGACGCGTCACAATCACCTACACATCATGGGTAGGAGGTAAAGACCATGTTCAAGGCACGCTATGGCTGGTGGCTCATGTCAAGGCTGACGCAGCGGCAGGCACAACCACGCTAAGGCTCATTGATGAAGCCACGGGGCAGGTTGTCGAGACTAGCTTTGAGACACGTCACTACGGAGCTATCCAACACGAGGTCATCGCCAAATGGGGCGTCAAGACCGACCACGGAACGGTTGAGTGGTCAGTCAGGCTTAACCACGCAGCGGAGTCACTTACTAACGTTGTGCTAGAGGATACAGCGCAAGAAGGTACACGCATTATCCCTGGCTCATTCCGTCTATACCGCGTTCACATGGACGCATACAGCAACATCGACCCTGCAAGCTGGGTTCGTATCAATGTTCCCGAGCCAACTATTAGCGGCAACGGCTTCACATGGGACTTGTCCAGCGTGGATTTTCAAGGCAACCAGTACTTTATGTATTACGAAACCGAGGGAACAGAGACAACCTCGAACGCAATTCAGCTAAAGAGCCGTGAAACCACGCAGGGCTCACGATATCAATACGTAAGCCAGGACAGCGGCGGCAACGGCAATGGTGACAATCGACCACAGCCAACTGAGCCGGAGATTCCACCTACTCCAGAGCCTAATCCAGGACCACAGCCACAGCCTACTCCACAGGACGTAGACCCAGAACCACAGCCTAAGCCTGAGACAGCAAAGCCAGTGAAGAAGGCTAAGAAGAAGGCTGTACTGCCTGCAACGGGCGATACACAAAACGTTGCAGTTGTTGCTGGTATCGGAGTTATCGCGATTATGGTTGCGCTAGTAGCAAGCATGCCACTAAGGAGAGACTAATGAACCCTAAGGAAGCAGAAGACAGAGAGCGTCTCGAAAAGATGACGATGAAGGAAATCAAGGCAGTCGCAAAGGATGAGGGTATCACTCTTGGATACGACGGCTCAAGAAAAGAGACTGCGATTGGCGTGATCCTTGAGTGGCGGCGCTTTAAAGGCTGCTATATGAAGAGGTACTAATGAAAAAACGACTACGTATTGCAGACTTGAAATTTATTCGTGATCTGGTTGCCGAAGTATATAACAGTCAGAGCGATATGCGACGAGCTCTTACGAGTAACGATTTAGCTGCTGTCCTAAGAGAGATTAACTTGTCAGATAAGCAATTAACGACATTGTTATGTACCCTTAACAAGCTCGTTGAATACTTCAAAGATGACGAATATCTGCAAGGCGGTTACTAATGAACCGCGCAATAAAAGTTCGACTAAATTCGAACGGTATTTGGTGTTGTCGCTTGTATCTTGGAAGAAACCTCAACGGCAAAATCATTCAGCCTTATGCAAGTTTTCCTGCAGCAAAGACGCAGAAAGAAGCTGAAGAATTAGCCACTATGTGGACTTCTCATATTACATCTGATGGCAAAGTTAAAAGTACTCAGCTTACTGACTTGCTTCTTGAATATGTGTCAATTAAGCGCAGGAATGGCGCGAGCCCTAACACTACAAGGCAGCATGAAGGCTTTATTAGAAATCATATCAACGGTCGGCTTGGTAAAGAGGATGTAAGGAGTGTTACGTCCTCTTTACTTACCTCTTTTGAGCAGGACCTGTTGAAGAAGGGACTGTCTCGAAACAGTGTTATTAACCTGCATCAGTTTTTGAGGGGTGCTTACAATTATTTTGTTTCTGCTGGAATATGCGACTATAACCCGCTTATTAACGTGGCCAAGCCATCCAGGGAAGTACATGAAGCTGTTTCCATTGAAGAATGGGGTTTCGCTGGAATAATCACCCTTATTAATTCCAGAATTACCACAGCTATTCAAGAGAATGAGTTTAATTCCCGTGTTGTTTGTGCCTTTGCTGCTTGGCTGTCTTTAGTAACTGGTATGCGCTGCGGTGAAGTTTGTGCTGTCAGATACAGTGATGTGAACATGCTATACAAGCATATCCATGTATCCGGTACTGTCATTGAGGAATCTTACAGAAAGCCATATAGGCGAGAGTCCACTAAAGGCAAGAGATCAAGAAACATAGCCATTACAGACTCGGACATCAGTTTTATTAGCGATTACATGAAGCTTCAGAAATCCCATATTGCCTTTGTAGAGTCTTCTACACCGTTAATCAGTCTTGATGGCTCTTACATGCGCCCTACGAGCGTCTCGAGGTCATTTACACGTATGAGACGCACTCTCCAGCTACCTCAAGGCATTACGTTCCACTCACTCAGACATACTCATGCGTCTTGGTGCTTGGCAAGCGGTGTTGACTTGAAGGCTCTTTCAGAGCGTCTTGGCCACGCTGACCCAGCAACGACATTAAGGATTTATTCTCATTTGCTTCCTGGACGTGACAGGACAGCGGCAGAAGCTTTTGGGGACGCTCTTAGGACCATTGAACAAAGAGAGTTCTAATCGTTCTATGCCTTAAACGCTTGTTGCAATTTGTTGCAATCAGTAATTTTCAATCAAGTTGAATTCTACAAAAAAGGCTCATTCAACTTGGAAATTCTTTTTACCCCTTAGCGAGTGCTAGATAAGAAGTAATTATCAGACAATTAGAGAAAGGCAGACATTTAGCATGGCTATTAGTAAAGTTACAAAGGATCTGCGCAGGCTTCTTGATGCTCAAAATATTACTTGGGAAGACCACTCTGGATTTAGTACTGAACGGACTTGGATTCCTTTAGATGATGGGTCAGTACTTTGTTGCCTGTGCTCGTACTATATAACGCCGAGTGGCATTGAGTATGGTGTCACAAGAGGATTTCCGTTAAAGCTTGAGGTTTCTATTATTCATTCGATAGATGATTATTCGTCTGAAGCGGGAATGCCTAAAACGCCAGAAGAGATTCTGGAGGTGCTTGGTAGACATGGAGCGAAGTAAGTACTGCCAAGAGTTGTGTGACGCTCTAGAGCTTTATGGTAAGACCTGGACTGACAGAAGTAACGCCTGTGTTGAGCACATTTATTTCAAGTCTCGAGGTAACTGGGTTTCAGTTCTATATGGTGATGACATTAGAGGCTTTCCACATAAGTTCCTTGTTTGGGAAATGTCTAATTACTCATATTCACCTCGTGTAATGGACGTTGAAAAAATCATCGATAAGTACTTTTAGGAGTTCGACATGTCAATTAATCACGTTAATATCTCCGGAAACCTTACAAGAGACCCGGAGCTCCGCTCTACTGCAGGAGGAACAAATATCCTCTCGTTTGGCGTTGCTGTTAATGACCGCCGCAAGAATCCGCAGACGGGCAAATGGGAGAATGTTCCTAATTTCATTGACTGCATTGTCTTTGGTCAACGTGCTGAAGCTCTCTCACGCTTTATTTCTAAGGGTGCAAAGGTCTCTATTGACGGCAAACTGCATTACAGTTCCTGGGAAACAAAGGACGGCCAGCATCGTAGCAAACTAGAGGTTGTTGTAGGGGAGATTGAATTTCTATCCAAGACTCAAACAACAGCTGCCACAGCGCAGAGCCATCCTTCATTCACGGCACCACAGGCACCGGAAGAAGAGTTTTACGATTCTGACATCCCGTTCTAAAGACTAATTAAATTATTTATTAGTTAGGTAGAGCCTTCGCAAAGGGGTCTTGGAGTCATCTGAGACCCCTAAATTAAGAAAACTAGGCTAAAAATTATGTAGATTTTGTTGGTAGCGCTCAATAAATTCCGTTACGCTCAATACGCTCATTATGAGATTTTTGATGTGCTATACTTGCTTCGCTTTTCTATCTAAAAGCGTAACGGTATAGCAGAAAGCAGCTTGCGAATTGCACGCAAAGCAATTTCGCAAAGCGGCGGAGAAAGGCTCGCAAGCGTACCGGTTGCGCACCCTCCTATAAAAAATTAGAGGTTATTCCGCTCAACAATACAATAATGTTTATAAGTTGTAGAAAACTTGTATACATAATGTTGAAAACTCTCTATCAAGCCAGCTAAATCATACAATTTTGAATAACTACTCTAACTAAACGTATCTACGTTTGGAGAATTATGGATTACAGTGGTTTGACCGCGTCAGAGTTCTTTCATGGTGTGGCAGAAGCATCAATAGAGAATACAAGAGCATTGCAACAGATCATGAGCCTTCAAGAAACAGAAGGGGCAAAGGCACAATCATATTCAGCTGGTGGGGGTAAAGGCTCAAATCAAGATACGATGGCAAAAGTTGACAAGCGCATAGATTTAGAAGCTCTACTGTCTAAAAGAATGAATGACAATTATGACTATATCAATGATGCTTATACGCTGCTTTATGGTGTGAGTCAGCTTGGTGATGGTGGAATTTGTCAATTAATGAGCAGCTCTATTTATGCGGACTTACTTCAATGGCGTTATCTTCAGTGCCTTACTTGGAACGATGTATCCGAAAGACTTCTTACCCCTGTACGGACGCTTCAACAGCTAGAACGTGAAGCTTTTGAGACAATTGATGAGGAGAATTACATCGAAAAATTCTTGAAAAATAAATAATCTTTTTTGCCTTTTTGCTTGTATTGTATAGATAATAGTTATATACTATATACAACAAGAAAGGAGGTGAGAGATGAAAGAAAAGATATGGCAATTATTTCTCGCAATCTTCACAGCAGTAGCTACAGTCACAGTTGAAAAGATTGCAGAGAAACTAAAAAAGTCCCACCCCGACGAAGAGTAAGGACTTAAAGCCAAAGGGGATATCAGTTGCAGCTGGTATCTCCTAGGCTCTAAGATTAGCATAAAGGAGCACAAAATGGAAAACGTATTACTCATATTAGTTACTGTTGCAGTAACGCACATTCTCTACAAGACCATTCGCAAGAAGGAAAGTCGATAATGGCTACTAGTGAAGCTCAAAAGCGGGCAAGTGCTAAGTATCGCAAAAACAACGTTAAGGCGATTATGTTCAACCTTTACCCAAGCGATAAAGACTTGTTAGAGTTTCTAGAATCAAAGAAGAACCGCTCGAGCTATATCAAAGAGTTAATTCGTAAGGATATGGAGAACTCGAGAAATTAAGTTCTGCGTACTCTTGCGCACTCTTGCGCGGTGTTTTGTGATATTATGTACAGTAGCGATTTACGCAACAAAGGAACTAATAAGCGTTCTGGTTATGAGCCAGGACGCTTTTTTGTTAGGCAGGTGAGCAAATGAGTTACAACATCAGACGCTCATACGCTAGAGATCAGTTGCGAAAGCAGATGATTGCACGAGAAGAACCGTGTCACATTTGCGGTAGGACAATTGATTACTCGCTTCCTGCTGGTGACCCAATGAGCTTTGAGATGGATGAGGTCGTACCTGTCTCAAGGCTGCCTCTTGAACAAAGACGAGCTGCCGCATGCGACCCGGAGAACGTGAAAGCGGCGCACCGTATATGCAATCAGAAGCGCGGTAATCGAATGATGGACGAGCTTAAGGGCAATGCATTACCTATTGTAAGAACGCGTCTGTGGTAGGGGGGTACACCCTCCCACAGCCCCAAAAAGACGCCCCTTGGCATAGTCAGAATATAGCGAACCCTCAAATTTTCCACAGTGGAGTGAGCCTGAAAGGAGGTCTTGATGGCCAAGAAACTAGTTACTATTTGCAGAGAGGGTGGTCGGTATGACATCTATAAAGCACTGCAGATAACTATGGCAAAGAAGCTAGATGATTGTGAATCTGGCCGCGACTTTGCAGCCATTGTAAAGACATTCGTCCAGGTAGTTGACGAAGTCGACGCAATGGAAAAAGAGAAGTTGCTTGCAGCTAAAAAACCGAGCCCCGCTAAACGAGCCAGAAAGACATATCTCAAAGAGGTCTCGTGATGCCAAGGCGTAAAAAACGTGTTGGAAATCAAAAACCGACCTTTGAACGCATTGGAAAATATCATCATTCTGATGCAAAAGCTTGCATAAATATGTTTTCTCATTACGGGTTTAAGCTTGATGATGCGCAAAAATACGAGCTTGAACTTTATATGGCTAAAGACGCTAAAGGTATGCCAGCGGCTGAAACTATTGGTGCAGCTAAGCCACGACAAAATGGTAAATCGTTTGCCGCACGACTCTACGGTATTTGGTGTGCGGCCATTTGTGGAATGGACGTTGTCTATTCAGCTCACAATGCAGATACCGTTGATGAGTTCTTTGATATGATCGTGAACCTTTTTACGGACGACGAAACGTATCCAGACTTAGCTGAACTTCTTCTTAAGGCGTATAGGCAACCAGGAAAGCAGTACTTGCTCTTTGATTGCGGACATTACAAAAGCGGCAAACGCGCAATCGGAAGACTTAAGTTCTCGACTCGCACGACATCAAAGGCACGCGGAGGTACACGCTCGCTCATCATTATTGATGAGGCACAGGAGCTTACAGACGCTCAGCTAAATGCTATTTTGCCAACTGTTTCTGCATCTAAAGATGGCTCTCCGCAAGTCATATATATCGGAACACCGCCAGACCCAACCTGCAGAGGAACGGTATTCAAACGAATGCACGATACAGCTCACTCCGACAGTCCTGGCGAGGCTTGGTGGCTCGAATGGGCCGCAAAATCGGTTCCGAGAGAGGGTACCAGCGATGAAGAAGCACTCGACCTTGCTTATGAGACTAATCCGGCTCTCGGCGCTCGCATCACAGAAAGAGCGGTGCTCAATGAATGGCATCAGATGACAAAAGATGGATTTGCTCGCGAGCGTCTTGGTTGGTGGTCAACGCTCGATACTTCAGTTGAGTATATCGTCAATGCAAATGACTGGAATGAGTGCATAACAGAAGAGCCTTATGACGATGGTCTTCTTGCGTTTGGAATCAAATATTCGCTCGATGGAAAGAAAGTAGCAATTTCAGCAGCTCTAACTCAGCAAGATAACCCAACAGCTTATGTTGAGCTCGTGGATATCGCTGACGCTTATGGTGCTGGTCAAAACCTCGCTCAATGGATCAAGGAACGTGAGAGCCGCATCGCATGCGTTGTTATTGATGGCCGTTCTGGCGCAACTCAGCTGGCCGAACGCTTGCAGGAGCTGCGTTTTCCAAAGCGGGGCATTGTTCTTTGCGATACAAAACAGGCCGTAGCGGCAGCTTCAAGATTTGTTGATGAAGTTGGAGCACACAGTATATGTCACGTCCCCTCTCCAGCACTGGACGAGTCTGTTACAGGCTCGTCCAGGCGTGCAATTGGAAATAACGGTGGCTTTGGATTTGGAGATTCTCCAAAAGCAACGTGTACTGCTGCTGAGTCTGCGGCACTTGCACTTTATGGCGTTAGGACCACTAAAAGAAACCCAGCTAGAAAGCAGGTAGTCTGGTGACAATTGGAATTATTCCTGTTGCAATTGCAACAGCAGCTGGACTGAGAAAAGAAGATAGACAGACAGTTTTAAATCTCTGTGCAGTTTACTCAAAGACCCTTGCACGTAATCGTTTGCGTGACGGCTACTATCTCATGCATATTAAGCCTCAGCAGCTCGGTATTTCGGTACCTGACGGCTTAAGAAACTTGGAGCAGGCTATTTCATGGCCAGCAAAGGCTGTAGACGCTCTTGCTGACCGTTCTCAGTTCGATGGTTTTACTTGCACGGATGAGGATACTGCCAAGGAATTACAGGCTATTGTTCGTGAAAACGCCCTCAAGCGACGCTATCGTAAGGCTGTTAAAGGCCAGCTTAGAAATTCATGTGCGTTTCTTACGGTTACTGCTGGAGATGTTGACGCGGGAGAACCAGCGGTTATTATCTCAGCATATTCTGCAGTGTCCGCCGCCGCTCTTTGGGATGAACGCTTACATCGTATTCAGGCTGGCATTGTTGTAGTTGATCGTGACAATCGACCGAATCACAGAAATGCCCCAACGTGGATTAATGTCTTTACCGATACCGACATTATCCGCATCCGTAGACCACTCGACTCGACTCGCTGGGTTGCTGAATATATTCCGCACGGAATGGGCCGCTGTCTCATGGAGCCCTTGGTCTACGAGGCAACGCTTGACCGACCGTTTGGCAAGTCGCGCATCACTCGAGCTGTTATGGATCTGACTGATGATGCGATGCGCTCAAGCGTACGTGCTGAAGTTGCGGCTGAGTTTATGACAGCGCCCCAGAAGTATCTTGTTGGCGCTGACCCAGACGCTCTCAATAAGCTCTCAAAATGGGATGCCTATATTGGTTCAATCTTTGCGGTCTCAAAAGACGCTGATGGCGATACTCCAACGTTCGGCCAGCTGCAACAGGGTTCAATGCAGCCGCATATTGATTATATGCGCTCACTTGCCGCTCGTTTTTCTGCTGAGACGAATGTTCCAATATCAGAACTCGGAATTGTATCTGATAACCCAAGTTCAGCAGAAGCAATCTACGCCGCAAAGGAGCCTTTGGTTGTTGATGCTCAAAACCTCAACGCTGACAACGGTGAAGCTCTTCGAGATATTGCTCTTATGGCGTTGGCAGTTAAGAGAAACATATCATTTGCTGAGGTGCTTACAACAGAGCCTAATATCACGGCTAAATGGCGCAATCCTGCGATGCCGTCAATTGTTTCCCAGGCTGATTCCATGCTCAAAATTGCCCAGGCTGTTCCATGGATTGTTAATTCTGAGATTCTTCTTGAGGAATTAGGCTTTACAGACGACCAAGTTCAAAGGCTTGAAAGTGACAGGGAAAGAGCGTCAGCGCAAGAGCTTCTTAGGGCACGCTTTGCGGCTAAAGCTACAAAGACCCCAGCTGATAATCAAGACTTGCTGGACGGTGTAATTGATGAGGGTAAACAAGGATAGACTTACTCGATACAGAAAAGAGCTTGATTCAGCCGCAGACGATGCGGCTGAATTTATGTCTGACTATTATGATGCGCTCAGAACTGCTAATCCTAACTCTTCAGTAGCAGAGCTTCGCAACATGGCTATTAAGTCAATAAAACAAGCCCTCAACGCCTTTTCTCCTCAAGCGGGAGAGATTGCGGGAGAGCTGTTTGATGAGATAGTAAGAGCAGAGGGTATTAAGGCAAGGTTTCGTTATCATCAGACTATTGAGCGCGGTTTAGTTGAGAAAAAAGTTCACTACCTTGCAAAAGACTTAGTTGACGGCAATAACCAGAAGTTTATTGACGCTTGTACTGCGCTTACTCGTTTCTATGTTAAACGTGAAGCGAATATCAACATGCACAGGAGTGCGCTTAGGTCGAAGATTTGGTGGGCGAGAGTTCCATCAGGTGCGGAAACCTGTGGTTTTTGCTTCATGCTTTCAACGCGCGGCTTTGATTATGAGTCCGAATTTAGCGCAGGTGGAGCTGGTCATAAGTTTCATCTACACTGCGATTGCATAATCGTTCCAGGCACAAAGAAAACAACTATCGAAGGATATGATCCTGATGAGATGTACGCTCGCTGGGTTGAATGTGCCAACACGCTTGGGCTTGAGCCTGTATGGGGAAACCGCTCCGCGATTATTGCTGAGTGCGAAAGAAGAGACTTTAAGTGGCTCTATACTGGCACTCCGACTGCAATTCATTACATTGAAAATTACGGAGAGAAAAATGAGGTAGTCAGAGACTACAAATTCGCAAAACAAAAAGTAGAACCACATGAGTACATAACCGCCCAAAGAATGAGACGCGTTGGGCTTACAGTTGATTTTATTAAGGACCATTATTCAGTGGATTTACCTGATGGGTCACGAGTTATAGTCGGTAGGTGTGACATGACAAATGGGTATGAATTAAAAGCACCAAGAGAGTCTACTTCGGCAAAAAATCTAGTAAGCAACTCTATTGAAAATTCTAGAAACAAAGAAGGTATAAAAAGACTCATTATTGATGTGACTGACAACCCGCACGTGTCTATTAATGATGTTATTCCAGCGGCTATTGATTACTGTAATAAGCACAAAGTGAAATTCACAGTTTCAATACTTGAAGGAAGTACGTTAAAAAATGCTAATTAAAACCCGCTTAATCCATATCAAATAGAATAAGCGGGTTTTTCTAATCTGATTATACCCAATTTTGTTGATTTAAGCCACTGAAAAGTGGCTTTTTTCATATACGCAACCGTTGCGGAAAAGCGGTACCTACCTCGTAGCAAGGGTAATGCTACTCGTAAACGTCCGAGCGGACGGAACCTGTTGAAAGGAAAGAAATGGATTTGAAGGAACCTGTAACCACTCAAGAGCAGCTCGACAAGATTGTGAAGGACAGGCTTGAAAGAGAGCGTGAAAAAGTACGCTCTGAGTTCTCTGATTATGATGACTTGAAAGCCAAGGCTGAAAAGCTTGACGAACTCGAAAAGAGTGGCTCCGAGGAGCTGAAAAAGGCACTCGCTGAGGTTGACAACCTTAAAGGTGAACTGCAGACACGTGATGAGAACGCTAAATTGCAGCAGATGCGCAAGCAAGTCGCTAAAGACACAGGGGTACCAGAGGACCTCATTCAGGGCGCAGATGAAGAGAGCATGAAGACGTTTGCAGAAGCCGTAGCGGCGTTCGCCAAAAAGCCTTCTGCTCCAATCATTCCAGAATCAGGCATTTCTACACAGGCTGGAGAGACTCCAGCCCAAAAATTTGGTCAATTCATGGCCGAAACATTCAACTAATTGAAAGGATTTAAGTATGGCAACCGGTATTTTGACAACTTCTGCAACACTTCCAAAAGACCTCTCTGACGAGATTTTTGCAAACGTCCAGGATCAGTCTGCAATTATGCAGCTCGCAACTCCAATTGAGCTTCCTGGCCGTGGCATGACTATCCCAGTTGTAACAGGTGACCCAGAGGCTTCTTTTACCGCTGAAGGTGAAGAGGCTAAGGTATCTAATACCTCTCTTGGCGTAAAGGAAATGAAGCCTTATAAGCTCACCGTTATTGAGCTCTTCTCCAATGAGTTCAAGGATAACTATGAGGCCATCTTTGCCGAGCTTCAGAATCGTCTTCCAGGCGCCATTGGTCGCAAGGTTGACTCTACCATTATGTATGGCACTGCTCCTGGCACTGGCTTTGATACTCTTGCAGATGCTGAGTCTGTTGACCTTTCTGCTAAGCCTTATGACGGCTTTGTTGACGCACTTGAGAAGGTCTCTAACGCTAACGGTGACCTTAACGGTTGGGTCCTCTCTCCAAAGGCACGTACCCTGCTTCTTAAGGCTAAGGACAGCCAGCAGCGTCCACTCTTTATCACCAACCCAGCAGTTGAGGGTAAGGACGGCGGTTCTTCTGTTCTTGCTATCCCATCTCTCTTCTCTCGTGCAGCTTATCAGGCAAAGGTTGCCTCTAAGACACCAGAGCTTGTTGGCGTTGGTGGCGATTGGACTGGCGCGCGCTTTGGTCTTGTTAAGGACATCGCCATTTCTATGGCTGACCAGGCAACTATTAACGCTGGCGGAACTACTATGAACCTCTACCAGCGTGATATGTTTGCTCTTAAGTGCACCTTTATGTTCGGCTTTGTCGCTCGTGATAAGGCACAGTTTGTCCGCCTTGCAAACGGTACTGCCGCTTAATAGGAGGCTTATATGGCAGAGACAAGAAGCTTTGCCACAAAGGCCGACTATGAGAAACGTTATGGGTCTGGTGCTCCAGAGAGGGTTGAGGTGCTTTTGCAAGATGCCTCAGCCCTCTTGCGCTCTAATTTCATTGCATATCATCAAACGGCTTACAAAGAAGGCTTGAATCTTCGATTTGATGAAAATGCTTGCGCCGTTACTTGTGCGATTGTTGCTCGTGCTGTGAATGTTCCTGCTGGTTTTGAGGGTGCTTCTCAGTACAGTCAGCATGCCGGCCCTTATGAGTCGACATTGACTTTTGCAAATCCAACAGCTGATTTGTATGTAACGCGCTCTGAGCGCACTCGACTCGGCTTGAGTGGTATCAGAATTGGCTCAATTCAGCCAATGTTTAAGCAAGACCACGAGGTGAATGATGGCAGCAATTAGGGGCGTTCGGGTAGAAGTGGTTAGAGTAACTACTGTCTTAGACGATCATGGCAATGAGACCTCTGGAGTAGAGTCTTATGAGCTTGTTGACAATGTCTTACCAGCTCCAGTTGCGACATCTGATTTGTCTGCGACGCGACCAAACGGCGACCGCATAGACATGGTCTTTCACTTTCCAAAGACTTATAAGCGAAGTCTAAGGGGAACTTTTATTGAGTTTGATGACCTGAGGTTTGCGGTCGTTGGTGACCCACGGCCCTACCTTAACAACCTAACGCCGCTTGACTGGAATAGGGAAGTTGAGGCGGTGGTTGTCGATGGGTAATGATTTTGTCGTCACAGGACTTAAACCTGATTTGGCTGGTATTCGTGAGGTACTTCATACCGCTCCTGTAGCTGATATGTGCCGTGAGGCGGCTCAGATTTGTGCAGCAAAATGCAATTCTTTACTGCCAGAAAAATACCTCAAACATGGTGCTCGATTTGACGCCAAATGGGTTAATCGCGAGTACACCGCAGCTGGCCTTGTGTACTGCTCTGGAGCAGAGAACGGCATATGGGCTGGGCGTGCTAACGCAAAGCTCAATATTCTTAAGAAAGGATGTAGAGGATGAGCTATGACATTCTTTCAGACCTTACTAAGTATATGAGTGAAAAGCTTAACGTCCCTGCTTCAACACGAGTTCCCGCCCGTGAGCCAAAAGAGTTTATTACCGTTACGCGAACCGGAGGAAGCTCTACGATTGGCTGGGATATAGCTAATCTTGCAGTGCAATCTTGGAGTACAACGGATGCCTCCGCATATAAGCTTGCTTTGGCAATAAGACTTCTTTTGCTTGAGTGCTGGCAAGAGCTTGATAAGGTCATCAAGGTTGAAGTTCAAAGTATCTACGACTTCCCAGACCCGGATTCAAAGAAATATCGATATCAATTAGATGTGTATATCACTACACGTCTGTAAGGAGTAATCATGGCTGATGCTATTTACAATGCAAATTCCGTTGGAGCAGCAAAGGGCCGTCCTGGCGGATATGCCGCAGTCGTTGACCCAAGCGTTGACATTAAGACGCTTCTTGATGTTAAGAAGACCATCAAGGATCTGATGACTGCGAACCCTGGCAAGATTAAGTCACTTGGATATATCTCTGAGGATGGCGTTGAGTTTTCTGTTGATCTCTCTGCAGAGGATAAGAACGACTGGGGAGGAAATGCCATTAGTTCCTCAATCTCTAAGTACTCCGAGTCTGCAAAGGTGACATTCCTTGAGTCTGCTGAGACTATTTTGAAGGTCATTTATGGAGACGATAACGTCAAGGTTGAGACAGACGGTTCTATTACCGTTCGCCACAACCCACGCTTTACCGCACCTCGCGTCTACATTTTTGACGCTGTCATTAATGAGACAACGGTTAAGCGCTCTATTATCCCTGTTGGACGCATTTTTGAGCGCGATACCGTAAAGCAGAACAGCTCTGACTTCCTTGGCTATACACCAACCATTAAGTGTATGCCAGCCGAGGTCTTTGACGGTGATACTTACCGTGATGTCTTCTACGACACCACAAAAGCGAGTGCGACTCCTGGCGTTGTACATTAATTAAGTTTTGAGAGGACTCAATATGGATATTTCCAACATGTCAGCGGAGCAGCTTCGAGAGCTCGCAGCGGAGAAAGAAAATTCACGTGCAAAGTTGGAGCATGATTATCTTGACTTCGTACAGGATAAGTCAAAGCACGCTCCATACGAGCGCATAATTGAATTCGAGGGTGAAGAGTATGTCGTTGACATGCGCAGAATTAAGTCTCGTGAGTTTATGCGTCGCATGGCTCGTGTTAACGATGCTGAGCAAAATAGCCCAGAAGCACTTTCTCCTGTACTTGCTCTCTACGACTTTGTCTTTAGCGGCAATGTTGACAATCATGTTGTGGAAGTCGTAACTGCTAAACTCGGATATGACGACGCTGAAGAAATCATGCGCATTGAGTCCGCTCTTCTGGAAAAACTTGACGCAAAAAACTAATTCCGCTTGCTCCAATTCTGTGTGATGACACTAAAAGGGGCAAGCTGGAAGCAGACTTTCAGCAGTATTACCAAGTAAAGCTACAGACGCTCATTGACTCTTGTGAGTTTGAGCGTCTGTTTTATTTGATGATAAACCTCCCTCATGGTTCTAGAACAGTATGCTCTGTTGACCCAAGAAATGATTGGTCCAATAGTGACTATTTGCTTGCACTAGCGGTCGACAACCTTTCGTATCTTCGATATGAACAAGCCGGAGGTAAAGGCAGAAAGCCTGACGCGGTCAAGCGTCCAGAACTGAAACAAGAACAAAGTAAAAAGAAGCTTCTTAACGTGTCACAGGACCGCGTTGAGGAGCTTCTTTTTAGAGAACGCTAGGAGGTGAATAGTGGCTGGAACAGTAGTAAGAGGTTCCGTCCTTCTTACTCCTAAATTCGACAATCTTGGTGCTAATGTTAAGCGAGCACTGGGAAGCGGATATAAATCAGCGGTGTCTGTCCACACAAACGCTGGACGACAGGCCGCTCAAAACTACGCAAGCGGCTTTGGTGGCGCAACCGGCGCCATTATGGGAATTGTATCAAGCGTTACATCCCGTGCGTTAGATGCTATTTCTGGCTCAATTGCCTCTGCGGTCAACCGCGTCGACACGATTGCAAACTTCCCTAAGATTATGCAGTCTGTTGGCTATTCTGCAGACGAAGCTCGTGCGACTATTGAACGGCTTTCAACTGGTATTGACGGTCTTCCAACGTCACTTGATGCCATTGTTGGCTCAGTGCAGAAGATTGCGCCTGTGTCTGGTTCACTTGCCACAGCAACAGATGTTGCTCTGGCATTTAATAACGCACTTTTGGCTGGTGGCAAGAGCCAAGAGATAATGAATTCTGCTTTTGAGCAGTATTCTCAGATGCTTTCAACTGGCAGAGTTGACATGCAGTCGTGGAAGATTCTTGCGCAGGCCATGCCAGGCCAGCTGAATCAGATTGCTAAAGCTCTACTCGGTGCTAATGCAAACCAAGCAGATCTTTATAAGGCAATGCAAAGCGGTGCAATTACATTTGACCAATTCAACAATGCAATTGTAAGTCTCAATAATGAGGGTCTTCCTGGCTATGCGTCATTTGCGGAGCAGGCACGTATCTCAACGGAGTCGATTGGCACCGCCTGGACCAATGTCCAGAACCGTATTAATAAGGCTGTTGCTAAGATTATTGATCATATTGGACAAGCCAATATTGCAGGTGCAATCAACGATTTTTCTAGCAGTTTTTCTGGTATAGCCGATACAGTTATCACATATCTTGACCCCGTTATTTCCACTGTTGGTTCGTTTATGGATCAGCTTCAAAATAATGGAGCAATCACATCATTTGGCGACGCTTTAAATGCGCTAAAAGACGTATTTGATAGTACCATCGGGCTTATTGGCGACCTCATAACAACGTTTACTGGTTTAGATAGCTCAGAGAATACATCCCGCAGCGCAGCAGATTTGCTTAAATCTGCCGTCGATGGCGTTAAATCTGCCATAGAGCTTGCTCGTGACGCAGTCCAAGGTTTGAGAGACAACCTCACAGTTGTTGCACCCGTCATTGTTGCCGTAGCAACCGCCCTGATTGCTTACGAAACAATCAAAGCCGTACGTTCAATAGCAGATGACTTTGGACTTCTAAAAAGCGCCGCTTCTTTGGCCTTTGATGCTATCAAGGGTGGAGAAGGCGTCCTATCAACGCTTTCCGTTTTTGGTGAGCTTGTTGGTGAGGGTGGGGCACTCGCGAGTGTCTTTGGAACGATTTCAACGGCCATTAGTGGCGTTGGAACGAGCCTTCTAGCACTCGTGGGATCTATCCCTGTTATTGGCTGGATTGCAGTTGCGGTAGTTGCTCTCGGCGCTGTTTTTACATGGCTCTGGAATACGAACGAAGATTTTAGAAATGCTGTAATTGGTATTTGGGACTCTATTTGCTCGGCTATTAGTGGTGCAGTAGATTCCATAGTTGGTTTCTTTACAACAACATTGCCAACAGCTTTCACTCAATTCGTTCAATTTGTTCAAGGGATTCCCGCAGCGGTAGGACAATTCATCCAAGAGCTACCATCAATGGTTCTTTACGCGCTTACTTTTGCAGTTGTATTTCTGTTTGGACTAGGTGCTCAACTTGCTCAGCTGGCGGTTCAGATTGGCTCTGAATTTGTTCAGAACGTTGTCAACTTCTTTACTGTTGACCTACCAAGCGCATTTGCTCAGTTCGTCTTATTTGTATCAACGATTCCAGAGCAAGTTCAAACTGCCCTTGCAACGCTTTTGGTAAATATTGCTCTTTGGGCAGTCGATATGGCGGCAAAAGCATCAGAGGCCGCCGACGGATTTCTCCGTGGGGTTACAGATGGCCTTAATGCAGCAGTTGATTTTGTGAAGAGCGTTCCAGATAAGATTAAAAGTTTCTTTTCTAATGCAGGCGATTGGCTTGTTAATTCTGGTAAAGCGCTCTTAGATGGCTTCGCCAAAGGCATCAGAAATGCTGTAAATGCAGTAACAAGCGCAGCATCAGACGCTCTCGGTGCGGTGCGTAAGCTATTCCCATTCTCACCTGCAAAGAAAGGACCATTCTCAGGCCATGGCTACACGACGTATTCTGGCCGTGCTCTTATGAGAGACTTCGCAAGGGGAATTAAGGGAAGTTCCGCACTTGCTGAAACAGAAGCAATGAGTGCTCTGTCAAGCGTACATGACGTCTTTAGTAATGCTCGTCCTCTGAGCTTCTCAGCGGTTGCTGACGCTAATGCAAACGGCATTTATCGTGCCGCTTTTGAGCTGGATTCAAGGCAGCAACGCGCAAATGCAACCACGCTTGCAGATATCTATGACTTCATGCGTAACGGTGAGCTCGGACAGGTTATTGATGAGAACTCTAACAATATTGGAGACCGTGATTTCGCTCGAGCGGTTCAGAAGGCGGTGAGGACGAATGCGTAAGCTCAAATACGTTTCTTCCCGCGGTAATAGCTTTGAGCTTGATGTGCCAGAAGCCTCAATTGGTACTGGCACATCCCTTAGAGGTTACAAGCCCGGATACACGCTAGGAGCACGCTCTATCTCTGGCATTTCGTCTAATGCTCAAGAAGTCACGCTAGATCTCTTCATTGAGGGTTCTGAACTTGCAGAATCAATGGCCAAGGAATTTGAATTTGATTTCAATAATCAAAAGCCAGGAGCGCTGGTCTACAACAATGAGTGGTCACAAGATGTGTATGTGTCTAAAAGTGAGGTCCAATCGGTCTTTCATGATCAGGCAACAGTTGCTCTTACAGTTATTTTGTTAGAAGGGTCATGGCACAAAAGCCACATTAAAAGTTTTAGCGTGACTCACGATGATGTACAGAGTGATTGGCTTAATTTACCAACCAATGCTCCATACAACCTTGGTATTACGAGACCACCAAACCAACTTGAAGTTCGCTCATCCTCAGAATGTCCAGTAAAGTTCACCATTTACGGTACAGCTCTCCAGCCACGAATTGTGATTGGTGATAACACTTACTCATTTTTAGTGACGGTCCCAAGTGGAGGTCGTCTTGTTGTAGATGGCACTCGCACTCGCAAGACAATCACACTTGTTACTGAACTTGGGGACGTGTCAGACCGCTTCGATGTTGGTAGCCGTGGCAGCGGAAAGGGCAGTGGCAACTATTGCTTTGAACCACTGAAACAAGGCTTTCAGAGCGTCTCATGGGACGGCACATTTGGCTTTGATGTTGAATGGTGGGAAACAAGAGGAGGTCTTCCATGGACATCTTAACGGTGTCAAAGGCTGACGGTGAAGATATTGCCGGCACAGAGGACTATGTGCTCGACCTTTCTTTTGGAGATACGGGAAATACTTTTGAAGTATTTGCCCCGTCGATTCCAATCAAAGATGGATATCTAGTATCTATCGATGGTACAGAATACGGCGGCATCATCGATACAGCTTCAGACTCGCTTGACGGCGGTGTGTCTACGACTACATGGAGCGGGCGTACCTGGCACGGTATGCTCGCTTCAAAAATCTTGGTTCCAAGTACTGATTACATCAATATCTCAGATAAGGCTCAAACAGCCATCGAGAGCATTGTTACTGCAGCAGATCTTGCAACAGTATTTGAGGCTAAAACGGGGCAGTCTGAGACAATTATTAAGTGCCAGCTACCTCGTTTTTGCGATGCTTATACAGCATTAAGACACATTGCAAATGCTGCGGGCTCACGTCTTAGAATTCAACGTGCTGATGGTAAGACACTTATTTGGCTAGAGCCTCTCACGGATAACAGACTTGATTCTGACGCCCTGGATTACAAGTCTAAGACGTCATATCATCCTGTAAATCACTTAATCTGCGCTGGTAAAGGTGAGCTTGCAAGTCGTACAGTTATTCACCTCTACGCAGACCGTGCAGGACGCATTTCAAAGACGCAAAGTTTGTTTGGCCAAGATGCAGTGGAAATGCTCTATGACTACAACAATATCGAGGATGCGGAGCTTGAAAAAGAGGGAACAAAGAAGCTCAAAGAGCTTCAAGCTCAGTCTTCTGTAGACGTTACAGTCCATGACGGTTTGAATCTATACATCGATGATGTTGTTGTAGCCGAAAATCAAGACACAGGAAGACGGACTCAAGCGACTATTGGCAAGAAGATAGTAAAAGTCGCAAGCGGAGTAATGAGTGTAAGTTATGAAGTGACTTCACCAAACCAGACTCGAGGCTCACATGGCGTTTCATTTGAGTCTTCTGGAGCGTCTCAAGGTGCTGGAACTACATATGTAGCCGGCACTGGCATTCGTATTGTCGGCAATCGTATCTCAGCGGTTATGTCGGATGAGAAAGTCGCTGATATTGAAACTCATATTGCTGCCGCACAGTCGGCTGCAGTTGCCGCTCAAGGTCAGGCACATGAGGCAAAAGACATTGGCAACAATGCGTTAGTTTCAGCAAACTCAAGCGTCAAGAATGTATCCTCAACAGGACCACTTGCAGTTTCCCAGACGGGTTCCAGCGTCACTTTAAGCCTTCAAAGTTCTGGTGCAGAGGCTGGTTCATACGGCCTTTCAGAATCAATTGTGGCTGGGAATAATGCCAATTTTGCAATTCCGCGTCTTACGGTTGACGAATTCGGACGTATTACTTCAATCGCTCAATCAATGGTGACTCTCCAAATTAGTGGGGGAGCCAACCAAGGCGGAGGCTTCCTAGCCGCTCATCCAATTGGCTCAATCTACGAAACAACCAAATCATTCAACCCATCGAGCCTTGGAGGAACGTGGAAACGTCTTCCCTCAATTGATGGATTTAAATGGGAAAGGACTTCCTAATGTCAAAAGAACAAGGCTCAAGATACACGTGTGACAGATGTGGTAAGTCTGAGTTTGTTACTCCGAGTAATACATACTCGCTCGCTCAATGGCATGACATTAAGCGTCAGTCTCAGCGAGGAGAGGAGAATCGCACTTACTGCGAGAGCTGTTACAAAGCATATCTTGAGCTTCTTGCAAAGCATGATGCTTCATTCAAAGAGTTTGAAAGCAAGGTGAACTAATATGGCAGTCACATGTGTCGATGGACAGGGTCAAGCACCTCACATTACCGGCGCGGATAAAGGACGTTTACACGCTGGCATTTTTGGCGAAAAGAGCGTCGTTCTCGCAGTTGGTAAGCGTCTAGCAGCCACACAAGAGAGCGCCAATCGAGTCACTATTGCAACCGGTGATGCCTCTCTTCATGGCAGACAAGTAAGCGTGACTGCTCCGGAGCAGGTCACAATCACGTCTGGAACTCAAGGACAGAATCGTAACGACTTTATCTGCCTTAAATATGAGCGTAACGCGCAGGGAATTGAGTCGGCAAAACTTGAGGTGCTTCGAGGTGTTCCAACATCTGGTAAAGCTGAGGACCCCTTAGTCCCATCAGGTAACGTTTTAAATGGTGACGCTCAAGACTATTTTCCGCTCTATCGTGTCAAGCTTAATGGCGTTGTTGCGTCTAAGCCAGAGCAACTCTTTATGTTTGCGAATACGCTCTATCAAGATGATAACGGCGATTTTGAAACAGTCATTTTGCAAGATCAGGGAAGCTATAAGAATTACTGGCATATATATCGTACCGGTGATTCTGTGACTATCAAGGTAAGAGGCTGGCTTGCTAACAACGCCGCTTATGACGCAGTTAGATGCCCCTTCACCATTCCTGAAGGAGCGAGACCACCTCTAGTAGATCATGAAAAGTACGGTTCAGTCTCTGACAGTACAGAATCTATTGTGTATAGCTCAGGTTTCTGCCCCGGTCACGCTGATGTGATTACGGCCATTTCCGCCCGTCCAGATGGAAATATCTACTTGCAAGACATGGGCGGTACTGTTTCTAACGCCTGGCGACAGGGATCTCTTACTTATACAGTGAGGCACTAGGAGGTGAGGTCATGAATATTACGGCTGAAATGGTTTCCTTCTTCGTTTCCATTGCCGGCGCATTTCTTGGCGGTCTTGTTGCTATTTCGAATTGGCAGCGTGCCAGTCGAGAAGATAAGGAAAAAGAAGACGCCTGGAAGAGCACTATCACTAACACCCTTACCCGCTTAGAGACACGACAGCAAGTCATGAATGAGCAGCTTGGCAAGTACCAGCAATCACTTTCTGATTTGACCGCAACATTGACCCAGCATACAGCTGAGCTTTCTGTGGTTGGCATTGTCGCACGAAGGGCGGATGAGGTTTCAAAAAAAGCAGCAACAGACCTCGCCGAGGTCAAGACAGATGTAAAAAACCTAGATTCACGAATTACTAAGCTTGAGAAATAAGGAGAAAAGCAATGATTAACTGGAAAGTACGTCTACACAATCCTGCATGGTGGCTGGGTATGGCTGGAATCGTTATGAGTCCAATACTGGCATATCTTGGACTGGCTTATTCTGACTTGACTACATGGGGTAGTCTTGCTGATGTATTTGTGAAGTTCATTGGCAATCCGTATCTTATCGGCACCGTTGTTGTGGCGGTCTTGGGTGCCATTGGTGTCACGGTTGACCCAACCACCAAGGGACTAAGCGATTCTGCACGAGCAATGACTTATGTACTGCCTTCTGAGCGTCCTGCAAGCTACATGACAGGCAACACTGAACCAACTAATACAAAGCCAGCAGAAGAGCCAAAAGAAGAGACAACTAAAGAAGAGGTAAACAATGCTTAGGGGCATTGATGTAAGCGGTTATCAGGCATTGGGTGCGAGCTACT
>CAUTOT010000007.1:0-23294 GCA_963539765.1 uncultured Atopobium sp.
TCTCTTCAACCTCGACAAGGTGCTTAACCTTGAAGATCATTCCACGAATGCTTGGATTATCAGGCTGTTCAACGGTGCTACCGATCTTGTGAAGACCGAGGGCCTTCACCGTAGCCGTCTGGTCCTTTTTGACGCCTGCATGCGCGCCTCGGACAAGCTTGATGGTTAGGCTCTTAGCCATCGTTAGTTCTCCTTCCCGACGAACATCTCGCGGGTGGTAATGCCACGACGCTCAGCAGCCTGTACAGGGCTTGAAAGCTGTTTGAGGCCTTCAGCTGCTGCCTTGATGATGTTAAGGGCATTGCTTGTGCCCAAAGACTTAGAAAGTACGTTGGTAATACCTGCAAGCTCGAAAAGTGGACGGATAGGGCCACCGGCAATAACACCGGTACCTTCAAATGCCGGCTTAATCAAAACGGAACCCGCTCCGAAGTGACCAAGCACCTCGTGAGGAACGGATCCGGACTCGGTAAGCGGAACCTTAAACATGTTCCTCTTGGCATCCTCAACACCCTTTTGAATGGCGAGAGGCACCTCAGCCGAGCGACCCTGACCAATGCCGACATTACCTTTACCGTCGCCGACGACCACAAGGGCCACCAAAGACATGCGACGACCACCTTTAACGGTCTTAGAAACGCGGTGAATATAAACGACGCGCTCCTGAAGATCCGTATCCTGCTGGCGCTTACGATCACGTGCCATTGAATCCTCCTAGAACTTCAGGCCCGCGTTGCGGGCGCCATCTGCCAAAGCCTTGACGCGGCCGTGATAGAGACGGCCACCACGGTCAAAAGTGACCTCGGTGACGTTCTTCTCGGCAGCGCGCTTACCGATAAGCTCACCTACGAACTCAGCTGCCTCCTTGTTGGAGCCAACCTTGCCAGTAGAACGGAACTCTGGGTCAAGCGTAGAGGCAGAGCAGAGAGTTCTTCCAGAAGCGTCGTCAATAAGCTGTGCATAAATGTTTGCGTTTGTGCGGTGAACTGCAAGACGCGGACGCTCAGGTGTACCAAAGACCTTGGCACGTACGCGGCGCTTGCGGCGTTCAAGACCCGCCTTTTTCGCCTGCTGCTTGTTCATTCCTTCTCCTTAGAGACATGCCATCACCTAACGGGGTGATGGTCTTTTAGCCTAAAAGTAGGGTTGCTTTACTTAGCAGCCTTACCGAGCTTCCTGCGAATGTGCTCACCTTCGTAGTGAATGCCCTTGCCCTTGTAAGGCTCTGGTGGACGCTTCATACGAATCTCAGCTGCAACCTGGCCGACCTTCTCCTTAGAAATACCCTTAACGGTAAGGTGAGTGTTATCAGGTACCTCAAAGCTAATGCCCTCAGGTGCAACATAGAGAACTGGGTGAGAATAACCAAGGGAAAGGTCAAGATCCTTGCCCTTAAGTGCTACACGATAACCAACGCCAGTGAGCTCAAGCTTCTTCTCGAAGCCCTCAGAGACGCCAACAACCATGTTGTGGATAAGGGTGCGGACAAGACCCTGCTGAGCGTTGGACTCAGAGGACTCGTCAACGCGAGAAACGAGAATCTCCTCGCCCTCCTGAGCGATAGAAACCAGCTCAGAGAAAGTACGAGTCAGCTCGCCCTTAGAACCCTTAACGGTAACGGTGGTGTTATCAACTGTCACAGTGACTCCAGCAGGAATCTGGACAGGCTTCTTACCAATACGAGACACGGCTGTCTCCTTTCATTCCTGTCAGATTTACCAAACGTAAGCGATGACCTCGCCGCCAACGCCAGCCTTGCGAGCGTCGCGGTCGCACATCATGCCCTTAGAAGTGGAAACCACTGCAGTACCAAGACCACCAAGAACGCGTGGAAGCTTCTCAGCGGTGGAGTAAATGCGCAGACCAGGCTTGGAAATGCGACGGATGCCGCGAATAACCTTAGCGCGCTTCTTACCATACTTAAGGGTGATGTGAAGAGTCTTCTGAGGCTTGGTGTCCTCAACGGTGTAACCCTCGACATAGCCCTCTTCGGTGATGACGCGAGCAATCTCAACGAGCACCTTGCTCGATGGCATGGATACGGAATCCTTGCCAGCTGAGTTTGCGTTACGAATACGCGTCAGCATGTCTGAAATGGGATCGGTAATTTTCATTTGATCCTTCTCCTTCGTTAATGATGAAACTGCGTGTCTGGTTCATCTACACCCGTGGCGCAGATGCCTTGACGCCAGAGCCCTGAGTCCTACCAGCTTGCCTTGCGGACACCAGGAAGCTCGCCCTTGCTCGCTAGCTCACGGAAGCACACACGGCACAGACCAAACTTGCGGTAAACGGAGTGGGGACGTCCACAACGCTGGCAACGGTTCTGTGTGCGCGTAGAGTACTTCGGCTCACGCGAGGCTTTGACGATCATCGAAGTCTTAGCCACAAATCCTCCTTCAAAATGCAACTTGGCGAACGCCAAGATGACTTCAAACAATAGTACTGGTGACTATGTCACCCGGCATCAATGATGCCAACAGGAATGCGCTTAATTTAAAGCGCAGGTAATAGTTAGTCCTGCTTGAATGGGAAGTGGAAGGCGTCGAGAAGTGCCTTGCCCTCCTCATTGGTCTTAGCAGTGGTGACAATGGTGATGTCCATACCGCGGGTGTGGTCCATCTTGTCAAAGTCAATCTCTGGGAAGATGAGCTGCTCGGTTACGCCCATGGAGAAGTTACCACGGCCGTCGAAGCTCTTAGCAGAGATACCACGGAAGTCGCGAATACGAGGAATTGCAACTGCAATCAGACGATCCAGGAACTCCCACATACGATCGCCACGAAGGGTAACTTTAGCGCCGATTGGCATACCCTGGCGAAGCTTAAAGGTTGCGATAGACTTGCGAGCGTGTGTAACAAGTGGCTGCTGACCAGTGATGGTACGGAGGTCGTTTACAGCGCCGTCAATTGCCTTAGCGTCTGTAGCTGCCTCGCCAACACCCATGTTGACAACGATCTTCTCAAACTTAGGAATCTGGTTAACGTTGGTGTAACCAAATTTCTCCTTCAGAGCATCACGCACAGATGCGTAGTAAAGCTCTTTAAGGCGAGGTGTGTACTTCTCGTCTGCCATGGTTTCTCCTTAACTCTTGGGGTTTTAAGTGCGGGGATCGCCTCGCACCTCCTAGTTTGGCGAACTAGGAGCCATCTGCGTCCTCGAGACATACGTGTCCCATAGAAAGACGCAATGAACAATATTAGACCTTATTGAGCAAAAATGGGGCGAGAATTTCAAGCTAGCTGATATTTTTTCGTGTCATCACACGACTTCCACATGACACCGTTCTTCTCGCCCAAAAGAAAACCCCGCTATCTGACGATAACGGGGTTTGAAGTAGCTCTGAGATGTTTCTTACAAAGCGAGAAACACGGGTAACTTAGAGCTCAGCGCCTGACTTCTTGGAGACGCGGACCTTGGTGCCGTCCTCCTTGATCAGGTAGCCAACACGGGTTGGCTTGTCGGTCTTAGGGTCGATAAGAGCAACATTGGAAGCGTCGATTGCTGCCTCTGCCTCAACGATGCCACCCTGCTGGTTAGCTGCGTTTGGCTTGACATGGCGCTTTGCAATTGCAACGCCCTCAACGACAACCTTGTTCTTCTCTGGATATACGCGAAGTACCTCGCCGCGCTTACCCTTGTCCTTACCAGTGAGGACCTCGACCTTGTCGCCCTTCTTGATCTTCATCTTAGGCATGTCGTTCCTCCTTAAAGGGTCTCAGGTGCAAGTGAGACAATCTTCATGTACTTGTGGTCGCGCAGCTCGCGAGCGACTGGTCCAAAGATACGAGTACCCTTGGGCTCACCCTCTTTGTTAACAAGAACGCATGCGTTCTGGTCAAAGCGGATGTAGCTACCGTCCTTGCGACGGGTGTCCTTAGCGGTACGAACGATGACGCAGCGAACAATGTCGCCCTTCTTCACCGAACCACCTGGAGTAGCCTCCTGGACAGCGCCAATGATGACGTCGGCAAGGCCGGCGTAACGACGCTTGGAGCCACCAAGGACCTTGACGCACTTTACGCGCCTTGCGCCGCTGTTGTCAGCGACGTTGAGAATGGTCTCCATCTGAATCATGTGACGTTCCTCCGGAACCTAATTTCTCAGAGGTGCGCGTATTTGCGCACATGAGAAATAATGATAGATACAAAACTAGGTTGAGCTAAAAGCTGTTTCCTAGGTGCCAATTACTTAGCGCGCTCAACGATCTCTGCGAGACGCCAACGCTTGGTCTTGGAAAGAGGACGAGTCTCCATGACGCGGACGGTATCGCCCAGACCAGCCTCGTTGTTCTCATCGTGAACGTGAAGCTTCTTGCCGATGGTCATCATCTTGCCATACTTAGGGTGGTGCTTACGGTACGTAATCTCTACCGTAATCGTCTTCTCGCCAGAGATGGAGACGACGAGTCCGGTACGAACCTTACGCGCATTTCTGCTTTCGGTCTCTGCCATAACTTATCTCCTGCGATCTAGTTCTGCTCTGCGGATGCTTCCGCAGCAATTTGACGGGTGCGCAGCTCGGTCTGAACGCGAGCAATGTCACGCTTAACAGCCTTGACACGAGCGGTGTTGTCCAGCTGGCTGGTTGCCATCTGGAAACGAAGATTAAAGAGCTCTGCGCGGCCTTCCTCGAGTTTCTTAGCGAGGTCTGCATCGCTCATAGCCTTGATTTCGGTGTACTTCATTAGTTCTCACCGTCCTGATCGGCCTTGGAGACAATCTTGGTCTTAATTGGAAGCTTGTGCTGAGCAAGACGGAGAGCCTCACGAGCAACTTCCTCTGGTACGCCATCAATCTCGAACATGATACGACCAGGCTTAACAACTGCTACCCACTCTTCCGGGTTACCCTTACCGGAACCCATGCGAGTCTCTGCAGGCTTCTTGGTGATTGGCTTATCTGGGAAGATAGTAATCCAAACCTTACCGCCACGCTTCATCTCACGGGTGAGAGCAATACGAGCAGCCTCAATCTGGCGGTTAGTAATCCAGTGAGCCTCCTCTGCACGGATGCCCCAGGAACCAAAATGCAGCTGGGTATTACCCTTTGCCTGGCCCTTCATGGAACCGCGCTGTACCTTACGGTGCAATACACGCTTTGGAGCAAGCATTAACGGCCCCTCCTCTCATTGCGAGCACGACGAGGACGAGCGGAGCCCTCAAGAGCTGGGTTAGGTGTTGGCTGTCCAGGCATCTTCTCGCCGTAATAAATCCAAACCTTGATACCAACAGCGCCCATGGTGGTGCGACCTGTAGCGGTACCATAGCCGATTGCAGCACGAAGGGTGTGCAGAGGCACGCGACCCTCACGATACCACTCACGGCGGCCCATCTCAGCGCCGTTCAGACGACCGGAGCACTGGATACGAATACCCTTAGCGCCAGCCTTACGAGCGGACTGAACAGCCTTACGCATAGCGCGACGGAAAGCGACACGCTGCTCAAGCTGCTCTGCGATGGACTGAGCAACAAGGTTTGCGTCAAGCTCAGGACGCTTAACCTCGACAACATCAACGTTGACCTGACCCTTGCCGACCTTAGCAACACGCTCAAGATCTGCACGGAGGCCGTCAATCTCTGCACCCTTCTTGCCAATGACAATTCCAGGACGTGCGGAGAAAATAGTTACCTTGACCTTATCGCCAGCGCGCTCGATATCAATACGAGCAACAGCTGCCTTCTCAAGGCGCTTCTCAAGATACTTGCGGATAGCAAGATCGTTGCCGAGCTGCTCGGCGTAGTCCTTATCGGCGTACCAACGAGAACGCCAGCTCTCGGTTACACCAAGACGGAAGCCTGTAGGCTGTACTTTCTGACCCATTCCTACGCCTCCTTTCGAGGTGCAACGACAACGGTAATGTGGCTCATGCGCTTGTTAATGCGGGAAGCCGAACCCTTTGCACGAGGGCGGATACGCTTAAGCGTTGGGCCTTCGTCAACAAAAGCGGTCTTGACTACCAGGTTGTTAGCACGGAGACCATTGTTGTTCTCGGCGTTAGCAACTGCAGAGCGCAGAACCTTAGCAACATCAGTAGCGGCAGCGCGAGTCGAGAACTGAAGAACCTCAAGGGCCTTCTCGACAGACTTACCGCGGACAAGCGCGACAACTGCGCGAGCCTTACGAGGAGCAACGCGAACATACTTAGCTGTTGCGCGAACCTCAATAGAATCGGTGTTCTTAGCCATTTACTACACTCCCCCTATTTGGCCTTGTGACCGCGGAAGGTACGGGATGGGGAGAACTCGCCCAACTTGTGACCAACCATGGACTCGGTGACGTACACAGGTACATGCTTACGACCATCGTGAACAGCGATGGTGTGACCGACCATCTCAGGGAAGATGGTTGAGGAACGTGACCAAGTCTTGATAACGTCCTTCTTGCCAGCCTCGTTCATTGCAGCGACACGCGCAAGGAGGCGAGTCTCCACAAAGGGGCCTTTTTTGAGACTTCTGCTCATTTATCTACTCCTACTCGTGTCTTACTTGGACTTACGACGGCGAATGATCAGGCGGTTAGAAGCCTTCTTCGGGTCGCGGGTCTTATAACCCTTGGTTGGCTTACCCCATGGGGTGACGGAAGGACGACCAGAAGTGTGGTTCTTACCTTCACCACCGCCGTGTGGGTGGTCAACAGGGTTCATGACAGTACCACGGACGGTAGGACGGACGCCTGCCCAGCGGGAACGACCAGCCTTACCAACAACAATGTTGGAGTGCTCAGCATTTCCAACCTCACCGATGGTTGCACGGCAGGTCAGAAGAACACGACGGAGCTCGGAGGAAGGCATACGCAGAACTGCATAGCCGTTGTCCTTACCCATAAGCTGAACGGAAGTACCAGCAGCACGTGCCATTGCAGCACCCTTGCCAGGCTGGAACTCAACTGCGTGAACAAGAGTACCTACTGGAATCTGCTCGAGAGTGGTGCAGTTACCAGGCTTGATGTCGACGTCCTTGGTACCAGAAAGAACGGTGTCACCGACGCTCAGGCCCTCTGGGCAAAGGATGTATGCCTTTGCGCCGTCTGCATAGTGCAGAAGAGCAATACGAGCGGAACGGTTAGGATCGTACTCAACAGTAGCGACCTTAGCTGGGATGTCATCCTTGCGACGCTTGAAGTCGATACGACGGTACTGGCGCTTGTGGCCACCACCCTGGTGACGGGTAGTGATGCGGCCATTATTGTTGCGGCCAGCCTTCTTTGGCAGAGGCTCGAGAAGGGACTTCTCGGGCTTATCAGTTGTAATCTCAGCAAAGTCTGAGATTGTCTGGAAGCGCCTGCCTGCGCTTGTTGGCTTTAGATGCCTAACTGCCATAAACAGTATCCCTTTCTTCTCCGTTGGCTAGCCCGCTTAAGGGAAAGTCGAGCTAACACCGGATTACCACGGTACCGCGCGTATCTACTATGCGCGGCATACGAACCCGTACCTCAAAAGAGGTACGGGAGAAAAACCTTACTCAGCAGAGTTATTACCGAAGATCTCGATAGTCTCACCAGCAGCGAGGGTAACAATAGCCTTCTTCCACTGGCGGGTCTTGCCTGCCTGCTGATAACGTACACGCTTGTTCTTTGGCTTAACAGAAAGTGTGTTTACCTTGGTGACGTGTACAGAGAAGAGCTTCTCTACAGCTGCAGCAATCTCTTCTTTACCTGCGTTACGAGCAACCTCAAAAGTGTACTTGCCCTGCTCCATCAGATCGAAAGCACGCTCTGAAACGATAGGACGAATGATGACCTCATAAGGAGAGTTCATTATGCGAGCACCTCCCCAAGCTGCTTAGCAACATCAGCGGACATAACAAGTGCGCCGTTGTCGATCAGGAAACGAGTAGTAACCTCAGAAACGCCGAAGACCGAAACCTTAGGAAGGTTACGGAAAGAGAGGTAGGTGTTGACGTCGTCGTCTGGGACAATGACGGTAACGCGCTTACCCTCAATACCGAGGTTCTGAAGTGCAGCCTTTGCCTGCTTAGTGGAAGGTTGAGCAAACTCAAGAGAGTCAACGAGGACAAGCTCGGAGTCTGCAACCTTGCCGGAGAGGACGGACCTCATAGCAAGCTTGACCATCTTGTTGTTAATACGACGTGCGTGTGAACGAGGGGTAGGTCCAAAGATGACGCCACCACCAGTCCACTGACCAGCACGAATAGAACCCTGGCGAGCACGACCAGTACCCTTCTGACGGTAAGGCTTAACGCCACCGCCGGATACCTCGTGACGGTTCTTTGTAGAGTGGGTACCCTGACGTGCGGATGCGTCCTGGCAGACTACAACCTGGTGCACAACAGGGATGTTTGGCTCAATGCCATAGACGTCAGAGGAGAGCTCGGCGTCGCCGACCTTCTTTCCCTCTACGTTCTTAATCTCATACTTGGACATGTTGTCTCCTTGTTAGCCTAAGTGTTTGCCTAAAGGCCCTTAGGCCATGCGGACCTGGACGAGGGCATTCTTGCCGCCAGGAACAGCACCCTTGATAAGCATGAGGTTCTGCTCAGCATCAACGCGGACAAGCTTAAGGTTCTTGACCGTAACGCGCTCTGCGCCCATGTGACCATACATGTGAAGGCCCTTACGAACGCGTGCAGGGTATGCGCACTGACCAATGGAACCTGGACGACGCTGGTTACGAGAACCGTGAGTCATTGGACCGCGAGAGAAGTTCCAGCGCTTAACGGTACCCTGGAAACCCTTACCCTTAGAAGTACCTGTTACGTCAACAGCGGTGACCTCGGAGAAGTCAGCAACTGTGACAACATCGCCGGTCTTGTGCTCAGAAGCATCCTCAACGCGGACCTCGCGGAGGTAACGCATTGGCTCGACGCCCTGTGCCTTGAAGTGACCAGCCATTGGCTTGTTGACATGCTTCTCAGAGATGTCGCCGAAGCCAATCTGTACGGCATTGTAGCCGTCCGTCTCAACAGTCTTTACCTGTGAAACGGTGCAGGGGCCAGCAAGAACGACGGTAACAGGAACGACGTTGTCGTTCTCGTCCCATACCTGGGTCATGCCCAGCTTGCGGCCGAGGATGGTATTAACCATGCTCTTTCCTAACCTTCGGTGGTCATGGGACCTTGAGAGCACATCGGGTACTCTTCCCCAGCGGACCACGTCCTGTACATACTGCCTTTAGACATAATTGTCCTGTTTGAGCAGCCCGTCTACTTTACACTCATTTTTGACAAGAAACAAGCCTAAAATCTCTAAAAGATGAATGCTTTGTGAAGACCGTTTGATACCTTCTAGCTGCGAGATCTTCCTTCTCCCCTATTTTGCGAGGTCAAACCGCTGACCCGGGCGTATCCATTGGCGAGAAACCCGAAGAATTTTGAAAAATTTTTCTGAAAATTTTGCCGGGACAATCTATGAGAATAACTTTGCTTAAACTAAGCAGCTAAAACTAGGCAGCTATGAGTTTCTTGAGCAACGCTTCGCAACCCTCAGTAACATCCTCATACGTCAGGTCAAAATTACCCGAATACCACGGATCCGCAATGTCGCGAGGCTTCTCTGTCCAGTCAAGAAGCAACGAAACCTTTCCAAACGGATCATCCTTAAGTATACGCATCATGTTGCGCAGGTTGTTGTGATCCATACCAATGAGGTAATCAAACTCCTCGTAATCTGCGCGAGTCATCTGCCTGGCACGATGATTGCCGCAATGAATCCCCTCTTGCTGCAGTTTTCTACGCGTGCGAGGGTCTACGGGATTGCCAATCTCCTCAGTAGAGGTTGCAGCTGAGTCAATGAAGAATGAATCTGCCAGACCGTTTTTCTCGACATGATCTTGCATGACATATTGCGCCATAGTTGACCTGCAAATATTTCCATGACACACAAAGAGAATCTTAGTCACGTGGGAGTTTTCCGGTCGGTCAGTATTCTGCTGGTTGCTTGCGTTCAACTGGCTATGCTTCATCTTTTCTCCTGCGCTTTGTGCGAGTATTTGCCCTCTAATTCTACGGGTTTCTCGCCAAGTACGACATCTGCGCTATAAACCAACGTGCCCCTGTACTAAGAGCCTGAATAGTGTATCAAGTCTGAGTAAATTTACTCAGACATGGTGAGAAAAACCGGCAAATAACTCAGACATGGTGCACTTTTCCGGCAAATCGTTCAGACATGGCGAGAGAATCAGGCGCGAACGGATTCAGCGCGAGCGGGTTGGGCACGATCGGGTTCAGCGCGAGCGGGTTCAGCGTAAACAGGTCAGACGCAAGCTGGTTCGGCGCAAGCGGAAAGCCCGCCTATGCAAAAACCCTCCCGCGCGAAGATGCGCAGGAGGGTTTGCAAGTTGGATTAAGCCGTATGCTTAGAGCTTGATCTCGATATCGACACCAGCTGGAAGGTCGAGACGCATAAGCGAATCAACGGTAGAAGCGCTTGGGTCGAGAATATCGATGAGACGCTTGTGAGTGCGCATCTCAAACTGATCACGGGAATCCTTATCCTTGTGTGGTGAGCGGATAACGGTGTAAAGGTTGCGCTCGGTTGGCAGAGGGATAGGACCGGAAACACGCGCACCTGTCTTCTGTGCGGTGTCAACAATCAGCTTAGCGGACTGATCAATGACCTCGTGATCATAGCCCTTGAGGCGAATCCTGATCTTCTGGCTTGACACTTTGGGTACCTCCATAAATGAGCTAGAGCTCGTGGTCGTTTACTTAGGATGCAGAGCCGCCGTTTTTGGCGACAATCTCTTCGCGTACAGCGTTAGGAACGGGCTCGTAAGAATCGAACTGCATGGTGTAGCTCGCACGGCCCTGGGTCTGGGAACGAAGGTCGGTTGCGTAACCGAACATCTCACCAAGAGGCACCTTAGCGCGGATGACCTTGGCGTCCATACGATCGTCCATACCCTCAATCTTGCCACGACGGGAAGAAAGGTTGCCCATAACGTCGCCCATGTACTGCTCAGGTGTCTCAACCTCAACAGACTCAACTGGCTCGAGAAGGACAGGGTTGGACTTCTTAAGAGCATCCTTAATTGCCATAGAACCAGCAATCTTAAATGCTGCCTCAGAAGAGTCGACCTCGTGGTAAGAACCGTCAACAAGGGTGACCTTGATGTCGACTACTGGGTAACCAGCAATGACACCGTTCTCAAGAGCCTCGCGGATGCCCTTATCGATAGATGGGATGTACTCCTTAGGAATGACACCACCGACGATAGCGTTGACAAACTCGTAACCCTTGCCCTCTTCCTGTGGCTCAAGGTCGATGACTGCGTGGCCATACTGACCCTTACCACCGGACTGACGGACAAACTTGCCCTCAGCGTGGCTTACTGCCTTACCAGCAGTCTCACGGTAAGCAACCTGTGGCTTACCAACGTTGCAGTCAACCTTAAACTCACGACGGAGACGGTCAACAATAATCTCAAGGTGAAGCTCGCCCATACCAGCAATGATGGTCTGGCCGGTCTCGTGATCAGTGTGAACCTGGAAGGTTGGGTCCTCTTCAGCCAGCTTAGCAAGGCCGATGGACATCTTCTCCTGCTCAGCCTTGGTCTTAGGCTCAACAGCAACGTCGATAACAGGATCTGCGAAGCTGATGGACTCAAGGATGATTGGGTTCTTCTCGTCACAAAGGGTGTCACCAGTAGTGGTGTTCTTCAGACCAACGCATGCAACAATGTCGCCTGCGGAGCACTCGTCACGGTCAACACGGTCGTTTGCGTTCATCTCAAGGATGCGGCCAAAGCGCTCACGGTTGTCCTTGACGGAGTTGTAGACGTAAGAACCTGCCTCAGCCTGACCAGAGTAAACACGAATGTAGGTAAGCTTACCAACATAAGGGTCAGTCATGATCTTGAATGCAAGAGCGGAGAATGGCTCCTTAACGTCTGCGTGACGGACAGCCTCGTCACCCTTAGGAGTGACACCGTCAATCTCTGGAACGTCCAGAGGGCTTGGAAGGAAGTCGATGACTGCGTCCAGAAGCTCCTGGATACCCTTGTTCTTGTAAGCAGAACCAACAAAGACAGGGTTAATCTGACCAGCAAGAACGCCAGCACGAAGAGCACCCTTAAGGGTCTCAACGTCAACCTCTTCACCCTCGAGAACAGCCATCATGACGTCCTCAGAGAAGTCAGAAGCTGCCTCAAGAAGCTCTTCACGCTTCTCAGCTGCAATCTCTACAAACTCTGCAGGAATCTCATCGAGTGGCTCAGGGTAAATCATGCCCTTAGCATCCTCTTTGAAGTCCCATGCAGTGTTGGTGACAAGGTCGATAAGACCCCAGAAGTTGGACTCAGCGCCCATTGGGACCTGAGCTGCAATTGCGTTTGCGCCGAGGCGGTCACGCATGGTCTGGATTGCACGGAAGAAGTCTGCGCCTACGCGGTCAAACTTGTTGATGAATGCAATACGAGGTACGCCGTACTTGGTTGCCTGACGCCAAACGGTCTCGGACTGTGGCTGAACGCCTGCAACTGCGTCGAAGACTGCAACTGCGCCGTCCAGAACACGAAGAGAACGCTCAACCTCAGCGGTAAAGTCAACGTGACCTGGGGTGTCGATGATCTGGATGACGTGGTCTTTCCAGAAGCAAGTGGTAGCTGCGGAAGTAATGGTTACGCCGCGCTCCTGCTCCTGAACCATCCAGTCCATGGTTGCTGCACCGTCGTGGACCTCACCAATCTTGTGGGTCTTACCGGTGTAGTAAAGAATACGCTCCGTAGTGGTGGTCTTACCAGCATCGATGTGAGCCATGATGCCGATGTTGCGGAGGTCTTTAAGATTGTACTTAGTCTTAGCCATTTGTTTGCTACTCCTGAATTCCGACTAGAAGCGGTAGTGGGAGAAGGCGCGGTTGGCCTCAGCCATCTTGTACAGGTCCTCACGGCGCTTGACGGATGCACCTACGCCGTTAGTTGCGTCGATGATCTCGTTTGCAAGACGCTCTGCCATGGTCTTCTCTTTACGGCTACGGCTGAAAGTGACCATCCAGCGAATAGCAAGAGTAGTTGCACGGCGAGAGTTGACCTCCATTGGAACCTGGTAAGTAGCACCACCAACACGCTTAGGCTTAACCTCGAGTGTTGGGCGAATGTTATCCATAGCCTTCTTGAAGACAGTGAGGGCATCCTCGCCAGTCTTCTCTGCGACGATGTCAAATGCACCGTAGACAATGCGCTCTGCGGTTGCTTTCTTGCCGTCGAGAAGGACCTTGTTAATGAGCTGGGTTACCAGACGATTGTTGTAGACGGCGTCAGGCATAACCTCACGACGTACTGCTGCTGCGCGACGCGGCATATTAATCTCCTAAGAACTAGTTCGAGTAGTGGACGTGATTACTTAGCACGCTTAGTGCCGTAACGGGAACGGCCCTGAGCACGATTCTGAACTGCTGCGCAGTCGAATGCACCGCGAACAACCTTGTAACGAACACCAGGAAGGTCACGGACACGGCCGCCACGAACCAGAACAATGGAGTGCTCCTGGAGGTTGTGGCCCTCACCAGGAATGTAAGCGGTTACCTCAATGCCATTAACAAGACGAACACGAGCAACCTTACGGAGTGCTGAGTTAGGCTTCTTTGGCGTAGTGGTGAAAACGCGGGTGCAAACACCACGCTTCTGTGGGTTGTGCTGAAGAGCGGCGTTCTTGGACTTTGACTTGACGCTCACGCGGCCCTTACGTACGAGCTGGTTAATAGTAGGCAAGATCTTCTCCTTCTTATACCTATCTACCTGCAGTTTTACATATTCGAAAGGCGACACAGCACTGTCCCCTTGGAATTACGCAGGGAAGTACTTTACGCTGATGAAAGCCACATGTCAACAAGCCACTGTGCCGGGCGTATCTATACTTCATAGAAATTACACGATGAAACAAAAATAGCTTTGTAGTTTCTTTACCACCCACATTTGGCGAGAAACCCGGTGTGCTCGCAAGCAGCTCTGCAAAGCAATACATAACCTAGGTATCCCCAAGTGGCGTATCCCCTAGTGGCGTATCCGCTTGTGGTGTATCCGCTTGTAGCGTATCCCCTAGTGACCCAACAGGTGTGCGGCATGTGCGAGGCCAACACGAATCAGCGTTGTGACATGCTCATCTGCAAGTGAGTAGATGACCTTTCTGCCATCTCTTTTTGCATTGACAAGACCGCGGTCGCGCAAAAGACGCAACTGATGAGAAGTTGCTGACTGAGATACCGAAAGCATTTCCTGCAGCTCTGTTACGCTTTTCTCGCCATTTACCAGGGCGCCCAAAATCTGGAATCGCGTGAAATCAGACAGTGCATCAAAAATCTGGGTTGCATCATAGATGATGTCGTCGTTTACCAGGTATTCGTTCAGCTTCTGATCAGAAACGTAATCGCACGTAGAATGGGTGTGCTCGCACTGTTCAGAGTCGTGGGAATGACTATCCATTGCTATTCCTATCTTTTGAGAGTCGCAAAGTTCATGACTTACCAAACGTAGTTCATAAAAGATTAGTATATACCGATACTCTCCCGTCTACGCCCAACTAAAAGAGGACTCCAGCTAACGGCTGAAGTCCTCTTCTATATCGGAGTTAATCTCCGAAAAAGTTTGATGTATCGGGCGAGATTACTTACTCGTCTTCGCCGTCTGCCTCAGCATCCATGCGGACAACCTGGTTAAGCAGGTCATCCAGAGAACCAAGGTCCTCGTTGATTACATCAGGGCTAACCTCGTCGGAAGAAGAGCCGATGAGTGTCTCGGTGTAATCAGAATGAGTGGATGGAGCTGCGGAACCCAGCATCAGGCCACCGTCGCCTTCTGGCGAGAAGACCATGTTGAGCAGCTGAGAAAGATCCTCAGAGTCTGCCTCATCCTCTTCTGGCTCAAGGATGTAGAGGAGGTTACGAGCCTCAAGGCCATCGCGGAGCTCCTCGATTGCCTTTGCACCAATGCCATCGATGCGGAGCAGGTCTTCCTCAGTCTTGCCAATAAGATCGCCTACGGTCTCAATGCCAACCTCGCTGAACTTGTTGGTCCAACGCTGTGACACGCCAAGATCGTCGAAAAGGTACAGCTTTGCGTCCTCGCTTGAAAGCGTGCGGCCATTCTTGGAGTAAACGCCACCGTTGTAATCCTCGTTGACCCAGTCAAGCTGCTTAGGAAGCTGCTCCTCGATGTCCTTGAGCTCTGCTGGTGCCCAGTCTGGAAGAGACTTAGCAAGAGAAGAGGTTGGGCCATCAATCTTGGTGCCGTGGTACGTAAGCTCAACATCGTTGTATGCGGAGAGACCCGTACCTGCAGGAATCTGCTTACCAACAATAACGTTGGACTTGAGGTCAAGCAGGTGGTCAACGTCGCCCTCGATAGCTGCAGAAGTAAGAACGCCTGCAGTACGGATGAACGATGCGCTGGAGAGCCAAGAATCAATAGAGCTTGCAACCTTCAGCGTACCAAGGATTGCTGGCTCTGCCTCTGGTGGAGTACCACCAGCAAGGGCAATATTCTGGACAGTCTCTGCAAAGACATAGCGGTCCACATACTGACCAAGCAGGTACGAAGAGTCACCTGGGTTGGTAACCTGAACACGACGAAGCATCTGACGTGCGATAACCTCGATGTGTTTATCGTTGAGTTCTACACCCTGGGAGGTATAGACGTCCTTAACGGACTCAACGAAGGTGTGCATGGTGGACTCAATGTCAGTGAGTCGACGGAGCATACGGAAGTTGACGAAGCCGCGGGTAATCTGGTCACCAGCACGGACAACAACGCCATCCTCAATGCCAGGCATGAAGCGGACGGATGCAGGTACACGCCACTCCTCGATGACACGAGAAGCATCGTCTGCATCAACAATACGCAGCAGGTACTCGGTGGTCTCTGGGGTGATGTGAAGAACACCAGAAACAGGAGCCAGGTCAGCCTCGCGGCCAAGAATCTTCTCGTTGACGTTGCCAACGACGTCGAACATACGAGCAACGGTAGGAAGACCCTGCGTAATATCGTCTGCGCCTGCAACACCACCAGAGTGAATGGTACGCATGGTCAACTGAGTACCAGGCTCACCAATGGACTGAGCTGCGATAATACCAACTGCAGTACCAATGTTGACAGGACGACGGGTGGAAAGATCCCAACCGTAGCACTTCTGGCAGACGCCGTACTTAGACTTACAGGTCAGAAGCGCGCGGAGCTGAACCTTAGCAAGGCCGTGCTCAACAAGACGCTCAAGATCCTGCTTGGACTCAACATAGCCACCGGCAGGGATAAGAACCTCGCCAGTGTTTGGATCGCAGACATCCTCAAGGGTGCAGCGGCCAATCAGGTCAGTATCAACAGAAGTCTGACCAGGCTTAATCAGAGGATAAGTGACTGCCTCATCAGTACCGCAGTCCTCCTCGCGAACAATGACGTCCTGTGCAACGTCGACGAGTCGACGAGTCAGGTAACCAGAGTCAGAGGTGTGGGAAGCGGTATCTACCAGACCCTTACGAGCGCCGTAGGTAGAAATGAAGTACTCAAGAGGCTCAAGACCCTCGCGGAAGTTTGCCTTAATTGGAAGGTCGATGGTTTCACCGGACATATCCGCCATCAGGCCTCGCATACCAGCAAGCTGGCGAAGCTGTGTCTTAGAACCACGAGCTCCAGAGTCAGCCATCATGTAAATTGGGTTGTCCTCTGCAAAGCCTGCAAGCATCTCAGAGCCGAGAAGATCGGTGCACTCGGTCCATGCGTTAACAACCTCAACGTGACGCTCTCGCTCAGAGAGGAAGCCGTCCTCGTAGTACTCGTTGATCTGGTCAACGCGGTCCTGTGCCTCCTGAAGCAGCTGTGGCTTGTGTGGAGGAATAACTGCATCCCAAACGGAAACGGTCAGACCAGCAAGGGTTGCGTAGTGGAAACCAGTCTTCTTGATGTTGTCCAGGATTGGCTCAACATCAGCCATTGGGTAACGGTCGCAGCAATCGTTGACCAGAACACCAATGTCGGACTTAACCATCTTGTAGTTGATGTATGGGTAATCCTCTGGCAGGCACTGACGGTTGAAGATAATGCGACCAACAGTGGTCTCAAAACGCTTGGTACCCTCAGTAACGTCCAGGTCCTCATACTGACCACGGCCAGTCATAACGCGGAAGATAGCACGATCGCTATCAGCAACGTTTGCATCCTTGGAGCTTACGCGGACAACAACCTTTGCCTGGATATCAAGGTCACGGTTGGCCTCAATAGCCAGAAGAGCATCCTCAAAGCTTGCGAAGGTAAGAGTCTTAGCGTCTTCACCGGTCTTCTCGGAAGTGAGGTAGTAGACACCAAAGACCATATCCTGAGAAGGAACGGTCAGAACCTTACCAGAAGCAGGGCTTCTGAGGTTGTTGCTGGAGAGCATCAGAATGCGAGCCTCTGTCTGTGCCTGAGTAGAAAGTGGCACGTGGACAGACATCTGGTCGCCGTCGAAGTCTGCGTTGAATGGTGCGCAGACCAGTGGGTGCAGGTGGATTGCCTTACCCTCGATAAGGACTGGCTCAAATGCCTGAATGGACAGACGGTGAAGGGTAGGTGCGCGGTTGAGAAGAACGAGGCGGTCCTGAATGACCTCATCCAGAACGTCCCAAACAACTGGAGTACCACGGTCAATAGCGCGCTTTGCGCCCTTAATGTTTTCAACCTTGCGGAGCTCAACCAAACGACGCATGACAAATGGCTTGAAGAGCTCAAGTGCCATAGCGGATGGAAGACCGCACTGGTGCAGCTTCAGGTGTGGGTCAACAACAATGACGGAACGGCCAGAGTAGTCAACACGCTTACCCAGAAGGTTCTGACGGAAGCGACCCTGCTTACCCTTAAGAGCCTCGGCAAGAGACTTCAGAGGACGTCCACCACGGCCGGTAACAGGACGGCCACGGCGACCGTTGTCAAACAGAGCGTCAACGGACTCCTGAAGCATGCGCTTCTCGTTATTAACAATGATGGAAGGTGCGTCAAGGTCAAGCAGGCGCTTAAGACGATTGTTACGGTTAATAACACGACGATACAAATCGTTTAAGTCGGAAGCTGCAAAACGGCCACCATCAAGCTGAACCATTGGACGAAGATCAGGTGGAATAACTGGTACAACGTCAAGAATCATGTTAGCTGGATCGTTGCCACCCTTAAGGAAGGCGTCAACAATCTCAAGGCGCTTAATGGCCTTCTCGCGCTTCTGCTTCTGAGCATCCTCATTGGCGATAATAGCGCGGAGCTCCTTGGCCTCTTTCTCAAGATCAATGTTGGAAAGAAGGTCGCGGACTGCCTCAGCACCCATGCCACCCTTGAAGTAGATGCCATAGTAGCGCTTAAGCTCGGAGAACAGACCCTCATCGGAGATGAGCTCTCTAGTCTCAAGCTGCATGAACTTCTCGAAAGCCTCACGACGAAGCGTCTTCTCTTCCTCGTACTCTTCCTCAAGATCAGCGACGCCTGCACGAATCTCGTCCTCAGAAAGAGGCTCAAAATCGCCAAACTCGTCATCCTGTGGCTGGCCCTGCTCGCGAAGGCGTGCGATCTGATCGTCGCGCTCTGCGTCGAGCTCTTCGATATCTGCTGCAAGCTCCTCACGAAGATCGTCTACATCAGCCTCACGTGCCTCAGTGTCAACACTGGTGATTACGTAAGATGCAAAGTAGAGGACTTTCTCGAGGTCCTTGCTCTTGATGTCAAGAAGACGTGCCAGAGGGAAGCTGGTTGGGCTCTTGAAGTACCAGATGTGGCTTACAGGAGCAGCAAGCTCGATGTGGCCCATGCGGTCACGACGAACCTTTGCGGTGGTTACTTCAACACCGCAGCGCTCGCAGGTAATGCCCTTGAAGCGAATGCCTTTGTACTTACCGCAGGCGCACTCCCAGTCCCTTACAGGTCCAAAGATCTTCTCGCAGAAAAGACCGTCCTTTTCTGGCTTAAGGGTACGGTAGTTGATGGTCTCAGGCTTCTTTACCTCGCCATAGGACCAACCGCGGATATCATCAGCAGACGCTAGAGAAATTTTAATAGCGTCAAATTCAGTGGAATCGAAATCTGCCACAGTCGCTACTCCTTATCGGTGGTCGCGTCGCCTACAAGTGCGGATGCACCCTCAGCGTCTTGGGACAGGTCGGAAGCGGTTACCTCAGTGAAGCCAAGGTCGTTGAGGATCTCAACAGCGTTCTTCTCCTCAGGATCTGTGACCTTTGCGGTATTTGCACGCTTACGATAGGAGATTGGCTCAATGTCAAGTGCCAGGGAGCGAATCTCTTTGACCAGAACCTTGAAGGACTCAGGAATTCCTGCAGTAGGAATGTTCTCGCCCTTAACAATGGACTCATAGGTCTTAACACGGCCGTTGGTATCGTCAGACTTAACGGTGAGGATCTCCTGGAGGACGTTAGCAGCACCGTATGCGTACAATGCCCAAACCTCCATCTCACCAAAGCGCTGACCGCCGAACTGTGCCTTACCACCCAGAGGCTGCTGGGTAACAAGAGAGTAAGGACCAGTTGAACGTGCGTGGATCTTATCGTCAACCATGTGGCCGAGCTTCAAGATGTAAGAGACGCCAACGGTAATTGGGCTCTTGAAAGCCTCACCGGTACGGCCATCGTAGAGGGTAGTCTTACCACGCTCGTTGAGCTGTGGAACAAACTCCTCACGCATATCCTCGCCGTACTCCTTGAGAGCCTTGTTGATCATGTTGATGTTGGTGCGGCGAACAATCTCTGCAACGGACTCATCAGTAGCACCGTCAAACAGTGGTGTTGCAACAGGAATTGGGCCCTCAACGTAACGCTTGGAATCTGCGTCGTCGTCATCCCAACCATGTGCAGCGCCCCAGCCAAGGTGGCACTCAAGCAGCTGACCAACATTCATACGGGAAGGAACGCCCAGTGGGTCGAGAATAACGTCTACTGGGGTACCGTCTGCCATGTAAGGCATGTCCTCAACTGGGAGAACCTTACAAATAACACCCTTGTTACCGTGACGACCAGCGATCTTATCGCCCTGCTGAATCTTTCTACGCTGAGCAACAAAGACGCGGACCAGGTCGTTTACTCCTGGAGGCAGGTCGTCTCCAGCCTCACGGCTGAAGCGAACAACGTCAACAACGCGGCCATAGGAGCCGTGTGGCATCTTGAGGGAAGTATCGCGAACGTCGTGTGCCTTAGCACCGAAGATTGCGCGAAGCAGGCGCTCTTCTGCGGTCAGAGCAGTCTCACCCTTAGGAGTGACCTTACCAACCAGAATATCGCCAGGGCCAACCTCAGCGCCGATGCGGATGATACCGTCATCGTCGAGGTTTGCGAGCATGTCCTCACCAAGGTTTGGAATCTCGCGGGTAATCTCCTCAGCACCAAGCTTGGTGTCACGAGCATCAATCTCGTGACGGGAAATGTTAACGGAGGTCAGGAGGTCTTCCTGAACAACACGCTCGGAGACGATAATACCGTCCTCGTAGTTGTAGCCTTCCCAGGGCATGTAAGCAACGGTAAGGTTTGCACCAAGTGCCAGCTCAGAGTGGTCAACAGATGGACCGTCTGCGATTGGCTGGCCCTTCTCGACCTTCTGTCCAACTGTGACAATTGGACGGTGGTTGATGCAAGTGGACTGGTTAGAGCGCTCGTACTTAGGAAGATCGTAGCGCTGAGAACCGTGCTCATCGGAGTAGATGACAACGTGAGCTGCGTCTACCTCGGTGACCTCGCCGGCAAACTCTGCGCAAATAAGCTCGCCAGAGTCCTGAGCTGCGCGACCCTCCATGCCAGTTCCAACAAATGGAGCGTGGGACTGAATCAGAGGCACTGCCTGACGCTGCATGTTTGCACCCATGAGGGTACGCTTTGCATCGTCGTGCTCAAGGAATGGAATGAGGTTAGCTGCGACGGAGAGAAGCTGACGTGGAGAAACGTCCATGTAGTCAACGTCCTCAACAGGAACCTGTGCAGGTGCACCGAAGGAACCGTCGAAGTCGCGGGTACGTGCAATAACGCGGTCTGCATCAACAATCTTGCCGTCTGCGTCAACCTCAACAAACTTCTTAGTCTTAGGGTCAATTGGGGTGTTAGCAGGAGCAATAATGTGATTCTCCTCCTCGTCTGCAGTCATCCAAACGATGTCATCAGAGACAACGCCGTCTGTGACCTTACGATAAGGAGCCTCGATAAAGCCGTACTCATTTACGTGAGCGTACAGTGCCAAAGAGCCGATAAGACCAATGTTTGGTCCCTCAGGAGTCTCGATTGGGCACATACGGGAGTAGTGCGAGTTGTGAACGTCGCGGACTGCGGTAGGAACGTTGGTACGACGGCTGGAGCCGGACTTGTGTCCTGCAAGACCGCCAGGTCCCAGAGCAGAAAGACGACGCTTGTGGGTCAAACCAGCAAGTGGGTTTGCCTGGTCCATGAACTGCGAAAGCTGAGAAGAACCGAAGAACTCCTTGATTGCAGCAACAATTGGACGGATGTTAATCAGAGACTGTGGAGTGATGTCGTCTGCGTCCTGAGATGCCATACGCTCACGAACAACACGCTCCATGCGGCTCATACCAATGCGGAACTGGTTCTGGACCAGCTCACCAACGGTACGAACGCGGCGGTTGCCAAAGTGGTCAATGTCATCAAGGTGCTTAGACTCATCACCTGCGTGCACTGCAAGAAGGTACTGAAGAGCTGCAACGATGTCCTCTTTGGTAAGGACACGAACGTCTGCAGGAATCTCTTCCCCAAGCTTCTTGTTGATCTTGTAACGACCAACGCGAGCAAGGTCATAGCGCTGCTCGTTGAAGAAGAGGCCATCAAGCAGAGAACGGGCAGAGTCAACAGTTGGTGGCTCGCCTGGACGCTGACGACGATAAATCTCGATAAGAGCGTCCTCACGTGTGGTTGCAACATCACGCTCAAGTGTGTTGCGAACAACATCGGAATCACCAAGGAGCGAGAGGATCTCGTCATCGGTAACGGCGATGCCAAGTGCACGGAGGAAAACAGTAGCGCTCTGGCGACGCTTACGGTCAATGGAGACGACCAGGTGGCCGCGCTTATCAACCTCAAACTCAAGCCATGCACCACGTGCAGGAATGAACTGAGACTTGTGGACCAGAACACCGTTGTCCATCTCTGACGAGAAGTACACGCCAGGTGAACGGACGAGCTGGGAAACCACAACACGCTCAGAACCGTTGATGATGAAGGTACCGCGCTCGGTCATCAGTGGGAAATCACCCATGAAGACAAGCTGCTCCTTCATCTCACCAGTCTCTTTGTTGACAAAACGGACGTCAACAAAAAGAGGTGCTTGATATGAAATGTCTTTTGCACGACACTCAGCCATTGAATTGGCAGGGTCGCCGAACTGATGGTCACCAAAGGTGACCTGCATGGTTCCAGCGCTGTTCTCAATTGGCGAGAACTCAGCGAAGGACTCTGCAAGGCCCTCTCCCATAAAGCGCTCAAATGATTCCTTCTGTACAGAAATCAGATTTGGCAGCTCCATAGCTGCGGGAATCTTACTGAACGTCCTGCGTCCAGTATGCGCCTGAGGCGTGGTGAGGGAAGTCTTTTTAGCGGTAGACACCAGGTTGTCCTCCTTCAAAAGGGTGGAAGGTGGCAATTGTCGCAACCTAGTAATTTAGTCAAGATTTTAATGCGCGTCAACAGAAAAACACTTGATTTTTTAAGTCGTTTTGACTATATTATCGCGTTTATGTTTTTCAACTGCACAAACGTTATGTTGCAGGTAAATCCTTGACTAACTCGTCTTTTCTAGTTGTGAAGATTTTGTGAAGAAGGTCCACGGAGACAGAAATAGCTTTCGGTGAGCGGCTCTCCCCTGCTGGGTTGCTCCGCATGACGCTCCATGCGGAGTCCATGCGCTCCGAGCGCACGAGTTTCTCGCCACACGCACCGGCCTTTTGCTGCACGCGCCTGAAAAGTGCAAAGAATCTGTATTTGAGCCACCGATTCTTTAACAAAATCAGGCAAATCCACAGATTCTTTTGCATTTTTAGGCAAAAGTTACAGATTCTTTGAGGAAATCAGGCGCGAGAAAAACTAGGGTAAGTCACGCAGGAAGCTAGAGCAATCACGCAGGATTTATGAGCCTGAAATGCACACCAAGTCTGAGCAAAAGTACTCAGATAAGGCGAGAAAAACAGGCAAATCGCTCAGACATGGCGAGAAAATCCGGCAAATCGCTCAGACTTGATGCACTTTTCAGGCTGCAGCTAAAGCACCCAAGCTTGATGCACTTTTCAGGCTGCAGCGAACGCATCTCGGCTTCACGCGATTTTCGAGCGCATGGGTTTCTCGCCAAGCAAACAAAAAAGAGGCCAGACCGAAGTCTGACCTCTCAAG
>CAUTOT010000008.1:0-23168 GCA_963539765.1 uncultured Atopobium sp.
GCAATCTTCTCGACCAGGGCAAAGTCGCCCAAACCAGCGCTCATCGCAACGTTTCCGCCGGTAGCCATCGCGCGCGTCAGAGCTTTCTCGATAGCCGACGGGTCGTCGAGCCAAATAGACATGAAGCTCGCCAGCGTAGAATCGCCCGCGCATGCCGTCGAAAGCACCTCTACCTGCGCGGCGTTTGCATGCCAGACGTGCTCGCCGTTGAAGAAGTACGCACCCTCACCGCCTAGCGTAAGCAGGATGTTCTTTGCTCCGCGTTCGTGAATCTTGTGGAGGGCGAGAAGAACGTCGGCCTCGTTATGGACGTCGACACCAAAAATCTCTGCCACTTCTTCGTCGTTTGGCTTAATGAGCAGTGGTTTTTTCTCGACAAGTTCTGCGAGGTGTTTATGAGAGATGTCCAAAACCAGCTCAGCGCCACGCTCATGGCAAAGGTCAAAGAGCTCGTCGTAGAAAGTTGGATCCATCTCAGGGGAAAGCGAACCAGAAACCACCAGCACGTCCAGGTCGGGAGCATTGCGCAGCAGCTCAAGCATCTCATCCTGTTTGGAGCGAACAACGGGAGCGCCCGCATTAGGGAACTTGAGCTCGCCCTCTGGAGTAGTGACAAAGATGTTTACGCGGGTGATGCCGTCAATCCACACGGGCTTGACCGGGCAAACCTTGGATGCCTCTTCAACAATGTAGTTGCCCGAGAAGCCACCAAAAAAGCCCAGGATAGTGGACTCAACGCCGTAGTGAGCAAGCGTGAACGAGACGTTGAGGCCCTTGCCATTTGGTGTGTAAACGGCATCAGTTGTGCGGTTGACGTGCGTATATGAAGGAACTCCCGAGTTGACGTTCATGTCGATAGCTGGGTTAGTGGTAAGTGTATAAATCATCAAAGCTCCCTCTGAAACAAATATGGACCCGACGTAATCGCCGAGTCCATATTTTACTTCGATTATCTAAGCATATACCTGTTCATGAGGTGAATTCTTGGCATTGCTTAGAGTGTGCTAAGCGTAAAGCTTAGTCCTCGACCAGCTTGTTGCCGTTCTTGCGGTACTCATATGCCTTGAAAGCAACAAAGAGAATGCCGCCAACAACAGCGCCAATAAGAATAGCAAGAACCCACTTGAGGCCGCCATCAACAACTGGAAGAACCAGGAAGCCGCCGTGAGGTGCTGGATCGTGAACACCAAAGAGCAGGGTCAGGATGGAGCCGATGGAAGAACCGATCATCATGATAGGCATAACAGGCCAAATGTTCTTGGTCATGAATGGAATAGCGCCCTCGGTAATGTGGGTGCAGCCAAGAACGAAGTTGACCAGACCAGCGTTGAAGTCGGACTTGGTGAAGTATTTCTTACCAACGACAACAGCAAAGGTGGTGATCAGTGGAGGAACAATACAAGCAGCAGAAACTGCAGCCATGAAGTTAGTACCAAACTCATAGGTTGGGGTACCAACACCAGCAGCAAGAGCCTCGGTCAGAAGTGCAGTACCGGTAACGTAAGCTGCCTTGTTGACTGGGCCGCCCATGTCAAATGCGGCCATGCAACCAATTGCAAGACCAAGGACAATTGGACCAGAAGCAGACAGACCGCGCAGAAAGTTCATCATGCCGGTGTTGATTGCTGCCATTGGACCAGAAATACCCAGCATAACCAGGCCAACAATGGTGGTGGAAAGCAGTGGGTACAGGAAGATTGCCTTCAGGCCATCAAGGTTCTTTGGAAGACCTGCAAGAAGCTTCTCAAGACCAACGATGACATAACCAGCAAGGAAGCCGCCAACAATACCGCCCAAGAAGCCAAAACCAACACCAGCGCCACCAGCATCAATCATGCCAGTGTTAGGGTTGATTGGAAGGCCCTGAATAGCAATCATACCTGCAACAAAGCCAGGAACAAGAGCAGGACGCTTGCCGATAGACTCTGCAATGTAAGCAGAAAGAACTGGAACCATAAGGCCCATTGCAATGCCGCCGATGATCTTGAGCATGGCAGCAAAGCTGTTGTAGTCAGGTGCAGTGGAGCTGAAGGAAGTAATACCCCAGAGGAATGAAACAGCAGTCAGAACACCACCAGCAACAACAAAGACCAGCATGTGGCTAACGCCGTTCATGAGGTGCTTGTAGATGATGTGGCCTACAGACTCCTTCTCAATGGTGCTAGAAACAGGAGCGTCATCTGCCTCTGCCAGCTCGCCCTCAGGCAGAGCAACAAGAGCGCGGTCGATAAGACCCTCTGCATCCTTAATAGCTGCAGTAACACCAACATTTACCATTGGTTTTCCGGTAAAACGCTCAGCCTGAACGTCCTTATCGGCAGCAACAACTACTGCCTTGGCGTTCCTGATTTCAGCTGCGGTGAGCTCGTTCTCTACACCGACCTGGCCGTGCGTCTCAACCTTAATGGTAAGACCTTTAGCTGCGGCGGCCTTCTCAAGGGCCTCCTTAGCCATAAAGGTGTGCGCAATACCGGTTGGGCAACCAGTAGCAGCAACGATGTCATACTTTGACTCGTCAGCCACAGCACTCCCCTTTCATCCTAGTGCTCGGAATTGTTCCAAACACAACCAAAAAAGCTGCTCAATGTTAGCACTGAGCAGCTTAAATAACCATACTTTTACGTAAAAACTAGTTAGTTGGTTATGTTTTACATGGCAACGTTAGATTAAAAAGTCAATTGTAGTAAGTATCTACTTATTCTGCATTCTCCTGGCCAAAACGCTCTTGCCTCAGGCGCAGCGCCTCGTATGCGCAACCATACATTGCAGCCTGATTGCCCAAGCTAGCGGCCTCAATACGAGCGCCCTTGCTTACCGGTAGAGCGTACTGCTCAAAACACTCGCGAAGCTCGGTAGCAAACGTTGCAAACGAGCCTGCAACACCGCCGCCAATCAAGAACATGGCAGGATCAACCACGCACGAAACCTGCGCCATAGCAAGACCCAGGTAGTGGCACATCTTATGGATAGCAAGGGTTGCGCATTCGTCACCCTGAGCGTGAGCTCTAAACACGGACACCGTATCGGTCTCGTGCTCAATGGTCACAGGAACAACGCCTCGAGAAGCGCATTCCTCTAGGTACAGACGGACAACTCCCTTAGCAGAAGCGTACTGCTCCAGGCAACCGTGGCGACCACAGCCGCAGGTCAGCGTCTCTTCTGGCTCAACAATGATGTGACCAATCTCGCCGCCCGCGCCAAAAGCGCCCGCAGCAAGCTTGCCGTCTACAACAACACCTGCACCAACACCGGTACCCAGCGCAATCAGCACAAACGACGGCACACCCACGGCAACGCCAGCCCACGCTTCGCCCAGAGCAGCGGCGTTAGCGTCGTTGACAAACGCGATGGTTGCGTTTGGCAGGCACATATTGATTGCCTGCACCAATCCCTCAGGATCAATATCTACATTGGCGAGAAGACCAACGGTTCCATCATCTGCAACAGGACCTGGAATATCCAAACCACACGCAATAACATCGTTGCGGCTTGCTTTTTGGCCATGAACAATCAGCTTAATAGCATCGGTTACCGTCTGATAACCATCCTCGTTATCAAGTGCGGGTGTCTTGACCTTCTGCTCAGAAAGTAGCTCTCCCTCTGCAGAGAAGAGTCCCAGCTTGATGGTAGTGCCACCAACATCAATGCCCAATACGTATTCCATAAAACCCCCTAGTTGCCGCGCTTAAGCGCACCCTCAACAAGCTGCGCAAGAACGTCTTCAACAGCGTATCCTGCAGCCTCAATAGCCATTGGAACAAGGGAGGTCTCGGTAAGTCCTGGGAACGTCTTCAGACCCATGACCAAAACGTGATGTCCATCCCAAATAAAATCAATACGAGCAAGATCTCTGCAGCCGTACGCCGTAAACACCTCAAGAGCTGCGCGCTCAAGCGCCTCACGAGCCTCAACTGGATCTGCGCCAAGAGCGGCCAAAGACTCAGGACGAACTGGGCAGAAGTGCTGAATACGCTCTGGATCAAGGCGAGCATCCGTATCGTAAATACCCTTGGTCACTGAAATCTCTACTGGTGGCAGGGTTTTCTCGCCATCTGCGTCAGAGAGCACGGTAACGCTTACCTCAACGCCATCAACCCACTGCTGGATAATGACGGAGTCATCAAAACCAAGTGCGCCGAGAAGTGCTGGTCCAAGCTGGTCAGCGCTATCAACCTTGGAAAGGCCCATAGCAGAGCCACCGTGAACAGGCTTAACCGCCAGAGGGAAGCCAACGCCGCCGCCAAGGCGCTCGGGAACCAGGTCAAGGGCGGCAGCTGCGCCAAGGTCTTTAAATGCGCTGGCAGTCAACACAATCTGAGGAGGCCAGATGACCTCAGACTCCTCCTTTGACCAGGCCTGGCGCACAATAAACGGCATGTCAGCCTTGTTCCAGGCTGCCCTACAAGATGCAGGCCTTGAGCCCACATACGGAATCTTGAGGAACTCCAAAAGTGCAGGTACCGCACCGTCTTCTCCGCCCGCACCGTGAAGACACACAAACGCAACATCGGGTTTCTCGGCACGAAGGGTATCTACCAGGTGAGCGTCAGCGTCAAGTGGCAAAACCTCATAGCCGCGCTTCTCCAAAGCCTCAGAAACAAGAGCTCCGCTTTTGAGCGAGAAGTTCCTCTCAAATGAGGCTCCACCCATAATGACAGCAACTTTTGTAGCCATACTTAACACTCCCTTGCAGAGGATTGAGATTCAGAATGAGAAGACTCAGGAAGAGCGCCCGCCTCTAGGAATGCGCGATACAGCGCCATGCGATCTTGGACGCACAAAGACAGCCTGCGGATTGCCTCGTGGATGCGCTCTGGCGTCTCAAATGAGTAGCATAGGCGCATACTTGAACTAATACGCTGGTCAGGATAGCAATAAACACCTGGTACAAAGGCAACTCCCTCTTCAATTGCACGAGGAAGCAACTGCTCAGTGTTGAGGTATGGCGGGAAGGTTACCCACAGGAACAAACCACCCTCTGGCTTAGTCCAGGTAACGTCTTTAGGGAAGAACTCCGCAAGCGCTGCCAGCATGGCGTCTTTTCTCTCTTTGTAGCGAGACTTAGACACCTCAAGCGCTGCCTGCCAATCAACCTCATTGAAGTAGTGCTCAGCAAGAATCATGTTAAAGGGGCTGGTACACAGGTCAGAGCCAGACTTAGCAAGGTTGATGCGCTCAAGGAAGTGACGAGGTGCAACCATCCATGCAAGACGCAGTCCTGGGGCAAAAATCTTTGACGTGGTTCCCAGATAAATGACATTTGGATCAAGCGTCTTAAGGCGCGTTAGATCTTCTCCCTCAAAGCGGATAAGACCATACGGATCATCCTCAACAACAGGGATGTTGTACTGGCGAGCCAGCTCAAGAAGACGGAGGCGCCTTGGCATAGACATGGTGATGCCGGCAGGATTATTAAAGTTAGGAATAACGTAGATGAACTTAGGCTTTCTGCCTTGGTCTGCAAGCTCTTTAAGTTTTGCCTCAAGCAGGTCTGTTCTGATACCCTCTTCGTCCATATCAATGGTGTGAACAGTAGGCTCATACGCGGAAAATGCCTGGAACGCACCAAGATAGCTTGGACCCTCACAGATAATATCGTCCCCTGGGTTAAGAAAGACACGGCCCAAGAAATCAAGCGCCTGCTGGGAACCAGAAGTCAAAATCATCTCGTCAGGATCAGCCTCGACGCCCTGAGCAGCTAAAATCTTGCAGATGGTCCTTCTGCACTCAATACGGCCATCAGAGTTACCGTACTGAAGAGACCTAAGTCCCTCAACAGCAACGCAGCGTCGAGCGCACTCTGCAACCTGATCAAGCGGCAGCGAAGAAATGTCCGGCAGACCACCAGACAGCGCAATGACACCTGGACGAGACAGGGCCGCAAACAAATCTCGCACTTCGCTCTTTCGCATGGTTTGAACGCGATCTGCATACAGATCACCCCACTGATCAAACGAGATTCTGCTGTCATCCATAGAACTCTTACTCCTTACAAGCCATCTTTAGACAAAAATTGTGCCGAAAAGATGTACTTATTGTTTTAGGACGTAGTCTTTTTAGTATCGCTCAAATATCAATAAATAACAGGGTAAAATATGACGCAATTGCTAAACGGTTACATATAACCGGCAAACATACTGGTCGCTCCTAAATTTTGTAGAGAGGATTTTTATGGACAGCGCACATAACACTGTTGAATTGAACGCAGCGCTTTCAAATCCCCGCGATGATATCGCTAAACTTGATGAGCTTGAGAAAAAACTCTTTGCTCTTAACTATGCAGCTAACGAGATTGGCTCTTTTGGTCCATGCATTGATCCTAAAAAAGCTGCTGAAGAGCGTGGAGAAGCCCTGGCAATCCTTGGCGAGCAGATCCAGGAGACCCTCTGTGATCCTGCTGTTGGTGCACTGCTTGATAGACTTCACGAGAACCGCGCTCTGCTTGATGAGACTCATCGTGCACAAGTCAAAATTCTTCGCCGTGATAGAAGCCAGCTGGTAGATGTCCCCGTTGAGCTTCAGAGTAACTTTGTCCGCCTCACCACAGAGGCTAACGAGGTTTGGGAGCAGGCAAAGAGCAGCGATGACTGGTCACTCTTTGCGCCAAAACTGGATGGCTTGATTGAGCTCCGCAAAGAGATGTGCCAGGCCCGCGATGCTTCCCAAGATCCCTATGACCTGTTGCTTAGCGATTTTGAGCACGGTACCAACAGAGAGTTCTACAACACCTTCTTCAATAACGTTAAAGAAGTGGTAGTCCCTCTGGTTGCCGATTGCATGGCTTCTAAGCGTCAGCCAAGCACCAAGCCTCTTGAGGGCAAGTTTGACGTCAATCGTCAGTGGGACCTTGCAAAAGACCTGGTAAAACTCCAGGGCCTTGACGAGGACGCGTATTGGCTTGGCAAAACTGAGCATCCTTACACTGGCGGCCCTGGTATTGGCTTTGTTATGGTTGCCAGCCACGCTTACGAGAATAACGTGCTCTCCAATGTCTATTCCATGCTGCATGAGAACGGCCACGCCCTCTACGAGCAGGGTATTAACTGGGAGTATCGTTTTACCTCTCTAAGCACCGGCACTTCTATGGGCATGCACGAGTCTCAGTCCAGATTCTTTGAGAACTACGTCGGTCTTTCTGAGGCATTTGCTGAGCCTCTTATTCAGCTTATGCGCAAACACTTCCCTGGCCAGCTGAATCGCGTTACTGCCTTCCAGCTCTTCTCGGCAGCTAACAAGGTACAGCCAAGCCTCATTCGTACCGAGGCAGACGAGCTCACGTATCCGCTGCACATTCTCATCCGTTATGAGATGGAGCAGGCACTTTTGTCTGGTGAGATTACCGCAAAGGATGTCCCAGCTCTTTGGGCCGAGAAGTACAAGCAGTATCTAGGCGTCACGGTTCCCAACAACACCGAAGGTGCTCTTCAGGATGTTCACTGGTCATGGGGTGAGTTTGGCTACTTCCCAACTTATGCACTTGGTAGCGCTTATGGCGCACAGTACAAGCATGCCATGATTGCTGAGGGTATGGACTTTGACGCCGTCTGCGCATCTGGAGATCTTGCTCCTATTAGGGAGTGGCTGGGTAGCCGTATTTGGACCTGGGGCCGTGCAAAAGACTCCAAGGAGCTCATCATGGGTGCATGCGGCGAGCCTTTTGACGTCCACTACTACACCAAGTATCTAACTGATAAATACTCTCGCATCTATGGTCTGATCAGCGCATAAGCGCACACCGTAGACGCGAGTAGAAATATCTGTCTTCTACCAATTAAACGAAAGGGATGAAATGAAAAAGTTTGTCGAGGAGTTTAAAGAGTTTATCCAGCAGGGCAATGTTATGGACATGGCTATTGGCATCATCATTGGCGGCGCATTTACCGCTATTGTTACCTCCCTTGTCAATGACATCATCAACCCATTTATTAAGCTGATCTCTGGTGGTGGTACCGAGGTTTCTGGTCTTTCTATTCCAGTTCCTGGCACCCAGAACGGCATTGACTTTGGTGCATTCATCAGCGCAATCATCAACTTCCTAATCATTGCATTCATTGTCTTCTGCATGGTTAAGGCCCTCAATAAGTTCATGAAGGCTTCCAAGCTTAAGAAGGACGAGGAAGAGGCTGTTGAAGAAGTTGCAGCTCCACACTGCCCACACTGCCTTGAAGAGGTTAAGGAAGGCGCAACTCGCTGCCCACACTGCACTGGTGAGATTGAGGGCGGCGCACACGCTGCGTAACATCAACGTTAAGCTGTAAGCACGCTCTTTACGTACTTAGAGTACATGCAAAAAAAGCAGGCATACGATATGCCTGCTTTTTTGTTAGTAAAAGAAACCAGAAAAGGCTGGGTTATTTCTTACCTGAGCCGCCCTTGCCGCCGCCACCATTTCCAGATGAGCTGCCGCCATTTCCTGAAGAGCTACCACCATTACCAGAACCAGAAGTAGGCGTTACTAGCTTATAGCCGCCCTTACCATCTGGCTGCCAAGGGAACTCTGCCTTTGGTGGATACTCATATTTAGCCCAATCATCCTCACGGTGATTAAGGAGGGCAAACTTAAGAGTAAATCCCGGAGCATCAATACTGAGAAGCTTTTTATTTTCCGCAGTAGTGTATAGAACAGACTTAGATATCTGTTCGTTTTCTGAAAAGCCCTGAGCAAGAATGGGGAAAGAAAGTCCATCTGCCGAAGGCTCTTCTGCAACAATCTGAATAGGAGAAACGCTACCGTCTGGATAGAACAGTGCAGCAGCTCCATCCTTATGAGCAGAGAAGGTATACGCTCCGCCAGAACCCTTATTCATAGACTCAATCTGATCACTGGTCAAATCTTCTTTAGAACCATCTGCATAGTGCAAGCCAAACAAATAATACGTACCAGGAATGGTGGCAGCAAAATTGACTACCTGTCCTTCAATATAAGCTATCTGTGAAGTATCGTCTGGATTGTCAGAAAGTTTTTTGAAATTAAACGTAATCTCACTCTTGGCATCACTGTACTTCAGATAGTTGTTGTCGTCCTTATCAAAAAGCATTGGCACACTATCGCCATCATCATACGTACATTGAATGGCAATAGTTCCTTTTGCTTCCCACTTACCATCATTCTTCACACCTTTAAAATTATGCATGAAGAAAGTGCCGTCTTCTTTGAATGAATAGTAAAGAACGGTTCCATCGTTATAGCCCTGATTAAGCATGCCACCATGGTCAAAGGTTTTGCCTTCCTTTGATCCACCTTTAGTTCCAACGCCATTGTCAACACACCAGACGCCAGTAATAATCTTAGAAAAATCTCCGGTTAGCGTTGGATTATCTGGAGTCTCCTCAAGCTTCACAAATTCTGACTGAGAAGGCGTATCCCCAGTACCGTCTTGACCGCCATTCTGAGGATCTTGACCAGCTCCACCAAGAACAGAATCAGGGTTTAAGATTGCCTGAAGGACATCACTATTACATGCAGCAAGCGTGCTAGCAGCACCGCCTGCAGCCAATCCCGCAAAAGCGCGACGAGTAATCATCTCTTTATTCATACGTTCCTCCTATAAGCGTATGGGAGTCCCAACTTTTTATATTCTACTTGAAACGAGTCAAATGTTACACATTAAGCTGCATTCGACTCATTTATCGTCCTATTTTATATGAGGAAGATGAGAGGTAATCAACGTCATAGTGCCCGTAAAGCGCAGGCTACCAGAAGACGCAGGTGCAATAAAATGCGAGCCCTTGCAAATCCTATGCTCTACTCCGTTGCCACCGTCAGCGCAAACCGTACCTTCTCCCTCAATGACACTTACGCACATAAACGGCCATGGCTGAGCAATAGTTTTTGACTCATGAATCTCATATTTTTCTACCGAGAAATACTTGCAACTCATAAGCTCAGTTTTGCCGTCAATTTCTGGAGCTGTGATTTCTCCAGATGTTGGAGCTTCCTGTGCATAATCGATGACTTCAAGACTCTGTGCTAGATGCAAGTCACGAGGTTTACCGTCATCACCTAAACGGTCATAGTCGTAGACGCGATACGTAACATCGGAGCTCTGCTGAGTTTCAAGAATAAGCGTGCCCGTTCTAATGGCGTGAACGGTTCCAGGATCAATCCTAAAGAAATCTCCAGCCTTGATAGGAACGTAATTGAGCAGTTCAGTCCACTTTCCCTGCTCAACCATGGCTGCAAACTCTTCTTTTGAGGAGGCATTTTGTCCTACAACAATATCGCCATTCTCTTTTGCATCAAGAATATACCAGCACTCAGACTTTCCCAGAGAACCATTCTCGTGTTCTGCTGCGTACATATCATCTGGATGAACCTGAACAGAGAGATCATCTTTTGCATCAAGAATTTTAATAAGAAGCGGAAAACGGTCTCCTCCTGCATTACCAAAAAGCTCTCGATGCGTTGACCAAAGCTCCGAAAGAGTTTTGCCAGCATATGTACCAGAGGCAACTTCACAGTCTCCGCTAGGATGTGCACTGATCGCCCAGCACTCTCCTACTGAGCCTTCGGGGATATCATAGCCATACTCTTCAGCAAGTCTTCTTCCGCCCCAAATCTTATTGTGAAAAAGAGGCTTTAAAAAGATAAGGTCGTTATATGACCCGTCTGTGTTTTTATCTAAATCTAGCATCGTAGCTCCTTATATGCAGTGCATACATGCTTTTCTAATAGCTAACAACTCTATAGTCTAACGGATTCTAATAACCTCAACACTAACTCATTTAGCTGCTTTTGACGGGGTTTCTCGCTAACAAAAAAGGCTCAGCTAAAAGCTGAGCCTTTGCAGTCAACGAACTAAGTGAACTTAGAACATAACGTTAAAGGAATCCATGCTGTAGTCAGAACCATAAAGAGCAAGGATGGTACCACGAACAGTTGCGGATGCGTCCATCTTTACACCTGGGTCAAAGAATGCAAAGCCCTTGGTAGTTGCGTTAGGAGCTGCGTTAACAAACAAGCTCAGCTCATCCTTGCCAATAGCGGTGTCGGTGGTCTGAATGAAGATGTTGGTATCGGTCTTGTTAACAACCTCAACCAGATAGCCGTTGGAGTTCTCAAAGTCAACACCAATGCCGGTAACGGTAACGGTAATCTTATCGGTGTCAATAAGAACCTCAGTCTTATCGCCAGTCTTCTTAATATCATCAACGTACTTCTGAACGTTGGTAACCTGCTCTGAAGTGTTGTGCTTGTCCATCAGAGTTTGATAGAGCTGCTGAGAGTCAGAGTCACCAGCACGAGTATCTGAAGGCTTGGTTGCGGTATTTGCATCAGGTGCAGTCTGCTGCTGTTGCTGCTGCTGACCACCGCCAGTAGTGGTTCCTGGATCAGCAAGATTTGGAATAAGATTGCAGCCCGCAAGAGCAAAAACTGCGGAGGCGGAGGCTGCTACGAGGCCGAGCTTAGTAAACTTCATAAAGGTCTCCTTTGGGGTTTGTTTACCTTTATTGAGAATAGCCGATTTAAGTAGATTTTGTCAATTTTTATGCACAGATGAGCATCTAATGTTCCTCAACTAGGGCTTTAATGCCACCTTGCGTAAACATTACTGCTGAATTTATGTGACCATCAGCCTCTTCACGAGTCTCATCATTTTTAAGAATATTGACAATAGTGGTCATCTCAGTTTGTGCAAGCCAGGTAATAATAAACTCATCATAGGGCTTAACCTGCGCAACGTTAGGATAAAGAATAGCTCTAATTGTTGAAGAGATAACCTCAGTCAATTCTTCAAAGAAGCGAACAACGTGCGGATTTTCACGGTTATTCACAAGAATCTGCACCACATACCTATTACCGTACAAAAGGTCTAAGAATTTCTCGAGCGTTTCTTTATTACCCAAAGGAGTGTCTTCAAGATCTCTTTCCTCGGAGAGCAGCAGATGATCTTTGTAGTCTTCAAGGATCTGAATTGCGCCTTCAGTAACGGGAATCAAAACATTCTTAAAGAGGTCCTCTTTATTCTCAAAGAAGAAATAAAGAGCGCCTGTAGTAACGCCTACGTGTGCGCAAATCTGTCTGAGTGAAGCTTTATCGTATCCCTGTAAAGCAAACTCTTGCTCTGCGGATTTAAGAAGTCTGTGACGCGTGTCACAACTTTCTGTTTGTGGTCGCCTCGACATTGCTGTCGCTCCTTTATAAATGTTTTAAATCCCCTTGTAATAAGGAGATTCCCCCAAATCAATACTACCTTGTTTTGAGGGAACATATAACAGAAAGTTAACTAATTATGCAGAAATCTATAAGCGTTACATAACAACTTTTGTGATATTTACTTAATTCTTTGATATTGATTAAACGAGAAACACGTCAGAAGCATAATAAAACCCTGCTATGTTACATAACAGGGTTTTAAGACATACCGTTAACCCAAATTGTCCTTGCGCTTAATAAATTCTCCGCAGATATATGACTTCCTCAGATACTCGCGATTGAACGGATCTTTAACGGGAACAAAATCCTCTGGAGACTTAGCAAAGTGCATGGCAAAAAGCTCATGGATATGTGGATCAGCCAGCAAATAGCCGCGCGAGCAGTACGCCTGATACATCTGGGCGTCCTCGTTAAATTTAAACGAGCTAAAAGCGCAGTCTGAACAGTGTAGTCCAGCCATCTTGCACATCTCCTACTCTTCAGATAGCCCCATGCAATCTGAACAACGCTGAATCATACGCGTATACAGCAAGTATGGCATTGTAAACAATAAAAATAGTCAAAAATACTTATTCGATGCCAAGAATTTCCGGGAGCGTGTAATCTGAGCCGTTCCCCGAGGAAGCAACAGGTTGGAGGTATTCTCTATTGTCATTTCCGTCATGCATAACAGTAGGATTTGGAAGATTAACACCCTCAGCTAAATTCTTCTTCTGCGTCTCTGTAAGCTCCACGCCAGCATCAACAAGATCTTTAAGATGCTCAACCCAAAGTTGATCAAGACTTAAGGAGAAGAAGTCAGCGATAACCTTTGCTTTATCAAATGAAGGCCACTTACGACGCTCAGTGCAAATGTAAGAGACATACGCACGTGACCAATGTGAGAATTCGCACAGGTCTACCTGGCGCTTGCCACTTTCTTGTAACAACCTTGCTACTGTCCTACCCAAACCTGGGTCGGTCTTTTTGGTAACACCTGCCTTAGCCATCTCACAGCCCCATCTGCTCAAACGATGCCTTAAAAACATGCGTATGTTTTATGCATAGTCCCATGTTGTTACCGTATCATACTACACTAAAATATCTTCAGATACAATTTGTTATGTTGTTTTACAAGCGGAAATTTGAAGAAGATTGCATACCTGTTACGTAAATAAATCATAAGCGACACTGTCGTCTGTGATTAATTGGCTATACAAAAGATATGCAAAAATCTATTACTCTATGCAAAATAATGTATCAGCGATTTTATGCAATAACAAAGAGCCTCTACGCCATCTGGCTTTTAAGATTTTGGATGATCCATGCAGCTGGTTTCTGACACGTATAAAACCGCAGGAAAATAGCTTAGTAGCTGTATTTTTACTTTTAAATACTTGAAATAATGGGTATATCAAAGATAGAGCAAATAGCTCTAAAGGGATTGCCATGAGGCAGGGCGACATGTGTGCGACCACGTTAATAGTCGTCCTGCCTCCATGGCATACGTTGCCTCGCAAATCGAGAAAACTAAATGGTCGGGGCCATTTAGCGATGAAATTGAGTGTTGGGGGAACTCAATCTCTCAACGCAACGTGTAAACTATTGATAGCAGAAAAAACTTTTTATATATTCGGGAATTAGAAGAATTTTTAAATTCATATAACACTTCCCGATTTTAGCGTAAAAATAGCGCAAGTGCCACACCAAATCCAAGAAATGGTGCAAAAGGAAATGTATACATAAATATACTATCTGAACTGGTAATTTCTTCTTTATTTCTGTCTTCTCTCTTTAAAAATTTACGCCAAATAAAGAACAGAAAAGAAAACATAACACCTAAAATATTTGCTAAAAATAAAAAGACAAATGTCTCTTTTATTTCAAGATAAAGGCATGTTGAGAGAATAAGTTTAATATCTCCCCCTCCCAGAGAAGACATATGACCCATAAATTTTGTAACTATACCTACGGTAATCAGTACACATATAACAAAGAGCTCACTCCATAATGCATTCATCAGTAACTCGGCAGGCTTTTCATTTGTCACAAGCCAAATAGGCCATAAAAAAGCGAGCAAAAGAGGGATTCTATTTGGAATAGTGCGATTTCGCATATCCGATATTGAAGCCCAGATATACATGACAAAAATAACCAACTCTTTCATAGACACCTCCTCAGTCAACCCTAGCAACATGAACAAGAATTAACATTCCATGTAGGCGGTGTTATTTAACTTATTGATGTAATCAGTTAAGTATTCAAAGTTCTTCTCGCTGTTCTTGGTTTTAGAGGGTCTTTTTGAATCCCCGGGATTTTCTTGCGACAAAAATCGGAAAGCCGTGAATGGTACACTTAGCATTCAGTTTCTAGAAAGGTATCTCATGCCGAGCTCTTCATATAAATCAAAGCAAATGATTGTTATTCGTCGCGATCTTAAGATGCGTAAAGGAAAAATTGCTGCTCAGGCAAGCCATGCGTGTGTTGAAGCTACGCTCATGGCGCTTGCAAAAGAGCATCGACTTGATCAGGTTCGCGTCACCGACGATCAAAATTGGGTCTATTTGGACCATGCCGATGAAGATACCTCCGCAATCACCAACTGGTTTGATGCCGGTGTTGCAAAGGTATGTGTCTATGTTGATTCTGAAGAAGCGCTGCTTGAGCTCGCCGCTGAAGGAAAAGCTCGCGGCTTTGTTGTAGCCCTCATTAGAGACGCGGGATTTACCGAGTTCCATGGAGAACCCACGTTTACATGCCTGGCTTTTGAGCCACTTGCTGCAGAAGATATTGACCCGTTGACGGGCGAGTTGCCACTGTACTAGCGAGCTGCCTCTGTACGAGCTAGTTGCCGCTGTACTAGCTAGTTGCCGCTGTACGAGCGAACTACCGCTGTACTAACACAATGCCTACATCAAAAAGGTATGGCTCATGACCTCGTCAAAGATGGTGGTAACTACAAACATACCAATTGAGGCATAAAGGATTGCAGCCTGCCAAGACAGATGATTGGTCTCGATGTTTGAAATTCTAGGATCAAGCTTTCCGTCTTTGAGGCTAACAGGATCATCAATATCGCGGGTAAAGCCCATCTGACGGTCCTCATACTCTTTTCCACTAAAGAGCAGGCCAACGCCACAGGCAATAATTCCCAGCGAAGAAATAACATACATGACACGGCGTACCCAGTCGATACCGGTAAACATATCCATGCCGCTGGTGAAGTACGCAAATGCAAAGATAATCGCACTCATTCCAGCCGCAGTAAGACAACCATAACCAAATGCACGTAAGGCACTCAGTGCCAGCTCTTTGAACTTCTCGCCACGAGAAGGTGTTTGTGAAAACTTGCTATCCATACACAACTCCTTGGTTGTTTATTTGTTTTCTGTATAGCTTATAGCGTATAGGAAGTCTGCGCTTGATGATACAATTTCTACAGTAAATCTTGGCAGGAGGACGCATGCGTATCGGCTTTGATAACGAGAAGTACATCACTATGCAGGCGGATCGAATTCACCAGCGTATCAGTGAATTTGGCGGCAAGCTCTACCTTGAGTTTGGCGGTAAACTGCTCGACGACAACCACGCTTCTCGTATCCTCCCTGGATTTGCTCCAGATGCAAAAGCCCAGATGCTTCAGCAGCTTGCTCACGAGGCAGAGGTTGTCTTTGCCATCAACGCAAATGACATTGAAAACGGCAAGCGCAGAAGCGATATTGGCGTTACCTATGCCGATGACGTGCTCAGGCTTATGGACATCTTCCGTGCTCGCGGCCTTGCCATTGGCGGCGTTGTCATTACGCAGTACTCTGGTCAGCCAAAGGCAAAGGCCTATCGTGCGCGCCTAGAAAACATGGGCATTGCCGTGTACCGCCACTACCCCATTGAGGGCTACCCCTCCAATATTGACCTTATTGTCTCGGCGGAGGGCTACGGTAAAAACGAGTACGTCAAGACTACGCATCCTCTGGTAGTTGTAACAGCACCTGGTCCTGGCTCAGGCAAGCTTGCTGTCTGCCTCTCGCAGCTCTACAACGAGAACGCCCGTGGAGTCCGCGCAGGTTACGCAAAGTTTGAGACGTTCCCCGTTTGGAACCTTCCGCTCAAGCACCCCGTAAACGTTGCCTACGAGGCAGCTACGGCAGACTTGGGCGACAACAACATCATCGATCCATATCACCTTGAGGCTCACGGCAAAGTTACCGTTAACTACAACCGCGACGTTGAGGCTTTTCCTGTGCTTAAGGCCATGATGGAGAAAATCGCAGGTACCAGCCCGTATCAGTCTCCAACCGATATGGGCGTCAATATGGTTGGCAACTGCATTATTGATGATGAGGTTTGCCAGGAAGCTTCCAAAGCAGAGATTGTACGCAGGTGGTTTAGGGCTGCCGAGAAACTCGAGCGCACTGGTATGGGTGAGCGTGAACTCACAAAGATTAATCTTTTGATGAAAGACGTTAACGTTGACCAGAACTTCTCGCCAGCTCATGCTGCTTGTTTGCATAAAGCAGAAGAGACAGGAAAGCTTGCGGGCGCCATGGTTATGCCTGACGGCACCATTATTACCGGCAAGACTTCGGAGCTTTTAGGTGCGCCAGCGTCGCTTTTGCTCAACGCCCTCAAATACGTAGTTGGTATTGAGAAGAAGACGTTTATTGTCTCAGATGAGGTCCTAAGGCCTATTTGCGCACTAAAAGAGAACAACTTTAAGCTGGCTCGCACCAGCCTCTGCGTTGATGAGATGCTCATTGCGCTCTCTATCAGCTCAATTACCAACCCATTGGCCGGAAAAGCCGTTGATGCCACGCAACTACTCCGTGGATGCGACGCGTACTTCTCGTCAATTATTCCAAGCGATGACGAGTCCATCTATCACAAGCTGGGCATTAACGTGTGTTGCGAGCCAATTTTTGAACAAGGACAATTCTTTCACCAGTGATTTTTAAGAGCTCACATAAAAGCAAGAAAACGAGAAACTCTACGACTCGTTCTAAAACTAAACATACACCTGCTTCTGCAAACGCTTCAAAACGTAAGCAGCGGGCGATGCATACACTTGAGCAAAATTCCCAGAACAATCCTGTTGTTACATGGGGACTCATTACGCTGGCCATTGTATTTGTGCTGGCATTGTTGCAATCGTGCCAGGGACTTTTCTCCCTCTCTTTTGACAACAACCTGATCATCAAAAACGAAGTCCCCTATGAGTGGGAAAACCTCACCTATGATGCAACGGGACGTGCGCATTATGTGGTGGACGGAGAAGAGCTCACACGCACGGGCGTTGACGTCTCTTCTCACCAGGGGTTTATTGACTGGGAGGCCGTTGCTGCCGATAACATTCAATTTGCCATGCTTCGCATTGGCTACCGAGGCTCCACCGAAGGTGGCATTCGCGCAGATGAGCTGTTTGAAACCAACCTTAAGGGCGCGCAAAGCGCTGGCCTTGACGTGGGTGTGTACTTTTTCTCGCAGGCTATTAACGTAGAAGAGGCTCGCGAGGAGGCTGCTTTTGTTCTGCAGCAGCTAAGGGAAGCGGGAGTTACAAAGCTTGCTCTCCCTGTTGCGTTTGACCTGGAGCCTTCTCCCGATTACAGCGGCCGCGCCGACAACCTTTCCCCTGCAGAAACTAACGCTATTGCGCGCGCGTTTTGCACCACTATTCAAGAAGCGGGATACCGCGTTATTGTGTATGGCAACAAAGTTGATTTGAATCGCTTTGATCTGGTCTCGCTTGACGAGCCTATTTGGCTGGCACAATACGTTGATCAGCCAGACGTAAACTTTAACTTTTTGATATGGCAATACACCTCAACAGGACAAGTTGACGGTATTACCGGTTCAGTTGATTTGAATTTGGACTTCTCACGCGTCTCTACAAGCAAAAGCCCAAAGTAGCAGTTTACACGTCGAAACTGCTGGGTGCTCCACAGTCACGCCGCAGCCCGTAAAGCTATCCAACCTTAACAGAGCCGGTCAGGGTAACGGTAGGATCAAGCGCCTGAGCATGCGCAAAAGCGCCTCCTGGGCTACATGAACTTACCAGCGTAAACACTACCCACAAGATGATGGCTGCAAGCAATACCGCCAGCGCCACACGACCCAGTCTCATGCGAGAAGAACGACGTCTCCTAGCTGCATATGCCGCCTGAGCTTCATCTCTGGGGTTGAGCGTGCCATAGTGATTGCCGTAAGCAGTTCTTGCTCGACCACGTGCACGAGCGGCATCTGCACGGGCATGGTTAACGGGATTTGTTGGGCGATCTTGTGTCATCCTACGCTGCGCCTGTGCACGGCTTCCAACAGCTGCGTGACGACCTCGTACCGCACGCGGAGAGGTAGAAGACTCCCCATTACGGGAGATAGTAGGTGGAACCTGAGTTGGACGCTTTTTCTTACCAAAACCAAAGAGGTTGTTCTCTGCCATCAACAATCCTTGCTAAAAGATTCGTTTACCGAAAAAAGAATACACCGACTTTGCTTTTCTCGCCTTGAAAAGCATCTATCCCGTTACAATAAAGCGCTATACAGACTGATTTTCTGTAAAGTCTGCACAATTTGAGTTCATGGGGGACGTGTGAAGAAACTTTTACTGATGGCAACAGGAGGAACTATTGCTTCTGTTTCCACTGAATCGGGCTTGGCTCCCTCACTTTCAGGAGAAGAGCTTTTAGCCAACGTCCCTCTTGTTCATGACCTCTGCGAATTTGATTTCAAACAAGTCATGAATATCGATAGCACCAATATGCGTCCTCAAAACTGGCTCCAGATCAGAGACGCCATTATTGAGTCGTACGATGCCTACGACGGCTTTATTATCCTTCACGGCACCGATACCATGGCATATACCGCCGCTGCCCTCTCCTACCTCATCCAAAATAGCGAGAAACCCATTGTGCTCACAGGCTCTCAACAGCCAATGGCAAATCCGTTTACCGACGCCAAACTCAACCTCTACCACTCCGTTCTCTACGCGCTCGACGACAGAAGCGCCGGAGTCGTGGTGGTTTTTGGCAACGAGGTTATTGCCGGCACCCGCGCTCATAAACAGCGCACACTGAGTTTTAATGCATTTACCAGCATGAATTATCCACCGCTTGCTCATATTCGCGGCAATAAGATTATTCGAAGCGCACCAAATGAACAGCAGGTAGATGGCGGTCTTACAACCTATGAAACACTCAATACGCGTGTCATAGTGCTTAAACTGACCCCCGAGCTTAATCCATCTATCTTCTACCTTCTGAAGAATGACTACGACGCCATTGTGCTTGAAACCTTTGGTATTGGCGGCATCCCCTCATACGACGGCTCTTACGAAGAAGCTATCACCGATTGGATTGCGTCTGGTCGCACCGTAGTTATTACTACACAAGTTCCTGAAGAGGGTCTTGACCTGGGTGTATATGAGGTTGGTAGAACCTATCAAGATATGCCCGGCGTTCTCTCTGGAGACGATATGACTACCGAAGCCCTGGTTGCAAAAACTATGTGGATGCTTGGTCAGACCTCCGATCAACGAGAGCAAGAAAAACTGTTTTACCAGGTAATTTGTAACGACAGAATTCCACAGTCCGTGGATACAGAAATTTGCGAGTAGCCGATGAGAGACGCCACGTTTAAACCTACCGTGCTCTACCTAATTGCGCTTATCATCTGCGGTTCTAATGGAATCGTTGCAAGCCTTATCAATCTTCCTAGCTACCAAATTGTCTTCTTCCGTATGCTTTTGGGAACGCTCTTTTTGCTCGTGGTTAAACTTGTACAAAAAGAGGCTTTTACCATTCAAAACTACCCCAAGGACTTCCAGGCGCTCGTTGGATCAGGCATCGCCTTGGGTCTTCAGTGGACCTTTCTTTTTGAGGCGTATCACCTGGTAGGCGTTGGTATTGCAACGCTTGAGTATTACTGCGGTCCCGTTATTGTAATGGCGCTCTCTCCCCTTTTATTTGGCGAGAAACTCACTGCTAAAAAGATACTAGGATTTCTTGTAGTTGTTATTGGAGCTGCCCTTATTATTGGCTATGGGGTTGGACTGAACCTCTCGCCAGTTGGTCTTCTTCTAGGCGCTCTCTCTGCTGTTCTCTATGCCGTTATGGTTATTTGTAACAGGCAACTAAAAGATGTTTCTGGTATTGAAGGCACCAGCATTCAGCTGGGCATTGGCTGTGCCATTGTTGCACTGGTTACTGTTGTGTTCCATGGCATTGAGCTGCCTGCAGATCCAGCATCGGTAAATTGGCTGGCCGTTTTGACCATCGGCCTCTTTAACACAGGCCTTGGATCATTTTTGTATTTCCCACAACTCACCAAGATTCCAGTTCAGCGCGTGGCAGTCTTTGGCTACCTTGAGCCACTCTCTGCAGTTATTTTCTCGGCACTTATCCTTGGCGAGCCTTTTGGTCTTCTCAAAATAATAGGCACCGCCTGCATCATAGGCGGTGCCATCTTTGCTGAGCTATCAGGTGCCTTTTCGAACAAATCAGAGGCTATTGAAACTCCACTGTAGCGTATAAGCTACAAACGAGCTGCTGCGCGCTTAGGACGCGTGCAAGTCGCGTACAAGCCGCTGCTTACATTGGCATAGTTGGAGCGACAAAGACGCGAGCGGCGTTCTCGCGGTCAAGGTCATACAGGTTCTTTGGATCTCCACCAAAGAGCTCAACTGCCTTGAGCAACGGCATAGCACTCGTTAATGCTTGCAGTAATGAACTGCTCGTGCTCGTATGCTGCCTTAATTGGCTCAACTACCTTGGTAAAGGTAAGGTCAGGCTTTGCAATTGCCTCCATGGTTGGAGTCCAATCGTTATCAAGCAGGTAACGACGAAGAATACGTGCGTGAGCAAGCTCTTCCTGAGACTGGATGACATACCAGTTTGCAAAGCCCTTCAGGCCCTGCTCCTCATAGAAATCTGCAAAGGTTAGATACAGATAAGCGGAATAGAACTCTTTGTTAATCTGCTGGTTAAGAATGTTGCCAACGCTTGAATCAAGTGCCATGTTCTTCTCTTTCCTCATAACATTTCTTTTCCACAAAAAATGAGAAGCCCTTTGACTTCTCATTTTTGATACCCACTTGTGAGTCACTTAGACAGGTCACACAAAATCTTAATGATAAAAATAGTTACTATTTTTATCTCCTATTTGTGTACGCTGCTCTTGCGCCACCTATGCGTTAGTCGCGCGTAAGTTTGCGATGGATGCGATGAGGACGAGCAGCCTCCTGACCAAGTCGCTCAATACGATTGGCCTGGTAAGCCTCAAAGTTACCTTCAAACCAGAACCATTTACCTGGGTTCTCGTCGTCACCCTCCCACGCAAGAATGTGCGTAGCAATGCGGTCCAAGAACCAACGGTCGTGACTGGTTACCACCGAGCATCCCGGGAAGCGCTCAAGCGCATCCTCAAGGCTTTCCAGCGTCTCAATATCGAGGTCGTTGGTAGGCTCGTCCAGAAGCAGGAGGTTTCCACCTTGCTTGAGCGTAAGAGCAAGGTTTAGACGGTTCCTCTCGCCACCAGAAAGGACGCCAGCACGTTTTTGCTGGTCAGGTCCTTTGAAGCCAAAGCTGGCCACATAGGCGCGGCTTGGAATCTCCGTGTCTCCCACCTTGATGAAGTCGTTTCCATCAGAGACAACCTCCCAGATAGTTTTGTCTGGGTCGATTCCCTGCCTGAGCTGGTCAACGTAAGAAATCTGGACCGTCTCGCCAATCTCTAGCGTGCCGGAAGTGAGCTCCTCCTGGCCGACAATAGCCTTGAACAGCGTGGACTTACCAACGCCGTTAGGGCCAATCACGCCAACGATGCCGTTTCTTGGCAGGCTAAACGAGAGGTCGTCGATAAGAACGCGGTCGCCAAAGGCCTTGTGGATGTGATTGGCGTCCAGGACCTTCTGGCCAAGACGCGGACCAACAGGAATCTGAATCTCGGTAAAGTCGAGCTTCTTGGACGCGCGAGCCTCTGCTTCCATCTGCTCGTAGCGGTCAAGACGTGCGCGGTTCTTAGCTTGGCGAGCCTTTGGAGACGAACGAACCCACTCCAGCTCAGCGCGCATTTTCTTTGCACGCTTGGCGTCCTGCTGGTTTTGAGCTTCAAGGCGCGCAGCCTTGTTCTCCAGGTAGGTTGAGTAATTGCCCTCGTAAGGGTAGAGCTGTCCGCGGTCAACCTCGCAGATCCACTCGGCAACGTCGTCGAGGAAGTAGCGGTCGTGCGTGACGGCCATGACGGCGCCGGGGTAATCGTGCAGGAACTTCTCAAGCCAGAGCACCGACTCCGCGTCAAGGTGGTTGGTGGGCTCGTCAAGAAGCAGCAGGTCAGGTGCCTCAAGAAGCAGACGACATAGGGCCACACGGCGTTTCTCGCCACCAGAGAGATGGGTGACGGGGGAGTCTGGATCCGGGCACTGCAGCGCGTCCATGGCCTGGGAGAGCTGGCTGTCCAAGTCCCAGCCGTTAGCTGCGTCAATCTCGGTCTGGAGCTGGCCCATCTCTGCCATCAGCGCGTCAAAATCAGCATCAGGGTTGCCCATCTCAACGCCGATCTCGTTGAAGCGCGCGATCTTGGCAAGCAGGTCACCGAAGGCGAGCTCGATGTTCTCCTTGACCGTTTTGGTTTCATCCAGCGGGGGCTCTTGCTGGAGCAGGCCAACGGTGTAACCTGGGGTTAGCTTAGCCTCGCCGTTGGAGACGTCCTCCATGCCGGCAATGACCTTGAGCAGCGTAGACTTTCCCATGCCGTTTGGACCCACGACGCCGATTTTTGCGCCTGGGTACACGCCGACAGTGACGTCGTCAAGAATGACCTTCTCACCGACTGCTTTACGGGCCTTGTACATCTGATAGACAAACTCTGCCATGTGCTCCTCCTTAAGGGGCTGTCAGATGAAATATTCACATAACCATTCTAATGAAATATTGCGAGGACTCCACCGCAGAAGAAGCGGGAAGAAGGCGCGCGGAGCACTGCGTGGCGTGCAGGTGCGGGACGCGAAGGCATGTTGCGATGCGCGAGAGTGTGGTGTGGAGCG
>CAUTOT010000009.1:0-23167 GCA_963539765.1 uncultured Atopobium sp.
CGTGCTGACGGCCCTCAGCAGCACCTGGTCAAGCAGGGTACTCCTACTATGGGCGGCGTCGTTATGCTGGTAAGCATTGTGCTGACCTGTATTGCACTTGCTCAGTGGAACACCGACCTCATTCTTGCTATGGCAGCTATGCTGCTCACGGGCTCGCTTGGTCTTCTGGACGATATCGAGTCTGTTGCTCATGGTAGAAGCCTTGGCCTTACCGCATCTCAGAAGATGGCTGGACTTATTACCATTTCTGTTGCATTTTGCCTGGCAGCAGTTAACATTTGGGGCATTACGCCCATTATTGCGTTCCCCGGTGGTCTTGATATCAACCTGGGCATCCTCACCACTACCGTCAATTTAGGCGGAAACGTCATTTCTATCCCTTGGCTGTATCTCTTCTTTGTCTTTTTGCTTATGGCAGGCCTCTCCAACGCTGTTAACCTGACCGACGGCCTTGATGGCCTGGCTGGTGGCTGCGTTATGGTTGTCATGATTTTTATGGCTGCGGTAGCTTTCCGTTATGGCGAGAGTAGCCTTGCTGTTTTTGCCGCATCTATCGCAGGCGCTTGTATTGGTTTTTTGTGGTTTAACAGCTATCCTGCAAGCATTTTTATGGGAGACACCGGCTCTCTTGCCTGGGGCGCTGCCTTTGCGGCCCTGGCTGTTCTTACCAAGACAGAGGTAATTTCCCTGGTCATGGGCGGTCTTTTTATCATCGAGGCACTGTCCGTTATCATTCAGGTTGTCAGCTACAAGGCAACTAAAAAGCGCGTATTCTTGATGGCTCCACTGCATCATCATTTTGAGAAACTTGGCTGGAACGAGACAAAAGTAGTCTTTAGATTCTGGATTATTTCCGGCGCATTTGCTGCTCTGGGCTTTGCTCTGTACTTCCAGCTTCACTAAAGATATTGCTCTTAGAAAGGATCGCTTGCGTGTCGCTTCTAGAAACACTTGGAAATGTATGTGTTCTTGGTTTTGGTAAGACCGGCGTCTCTGTCTGCACGTATTTGCTGCAGCAGCCAGAGGGTCGTGTGTCTTCCGTAACTCTTGTGGGCGGCGCAGATGCTACTGTTGGTGAGAAGGTCCAAGAGCTTGCAGATTTAGGCGTACAGGTACAATGTGGCTCCGATCAGGTTAAGGGTACCTTTGACCTAACTATTGCCTCTCCTGGTATTCCCGATACTTCTGAGCTGTTCTTGAGTGCAAAGGCAGCTTCTAAGCAGATTATGGGCGAGCCAGAATTTGCCTATCAAGAAAGCCCTTCACAGTGGATTGGTATTACCGGCACAAACGGTAAAACTACCACCACAAGCTTGACTACCTCAATCCTGCAATACGCAGGTCTTGATGCAAGTGCTGTTGGCAATATTGGATTTACTATTACTGACCAACTTGCAGAGAGAAAGCCTGAGAGCTGGTTTGTAGCAGAGCTTTCAAGCTTCCAGCTTGCAACCACTCAAAAATTGCACCCTCATGTTGCCATGCTTTTAAACATTACGCCTGACCACCTTGAGTGGCATGGTTCGCTCGAGGCATACGCTGCAGCTAAAGAGAAGATTTTTGCCAATCTTGATGCAAACGACCTGGCAATTGTTTCTGATTTGGACGAGTTCTGCCTGGCCGTATCTTCTCGCCTTGAGGCTCGCGGTATTCCTGTATGTCATCTTGCTCAGACAGATCCTGGCACGCAAAATGCCGCTTTTGTACGCAACGGCGCGCTGGTAGTCAGGCTGTCTGGTAAAGAGATGGAGCTTGTAGCAGCTGATGCACTCCACATTAGGGGAGCGCACAATGCACTCAACGCTCTTGCTGCAGCTGCTTGTGGACTGTTTTTGGGACTTGATATCGTCTCTATCAGGCATGCTCTTTTGGACTTTATGCCGCTTGAGCACAGGATTGAGCCTGTTGATACGGTTAATGGCGTGTTGTACGTCGACGATTCCAAGGCAACTAATACCGATTCAGTTGAGAAATCTCTGACGTCGTTTCCAGGTAAAGACGTTATTTTGCTTCTTGGTGGTCACGATAAGGGCACAGAGCTTGATGAGTTTGCTCAGAAGGTGTCCGCTACCTGCACATATGCAATCTGCTTTGGAGAGGCTGGTCCTCGCTTTGCAGAGGCACTTCGCCATGTTTCAGATGGACGTGCAGAAGTGGTAGAAGAGCTTCATCTGCGTGAGGCTTTTGACCGTGCCGTAGAGCTTGCTCGTCCAGGTTCTGTAGTGCTTCTCTCACCTGCATGCTCATCATTTGATGAGTTCACGGGCATGGCTCAGCGTGGCCGTGTCTTTAAACAGATGGTGGCAGATCTTGCTCAAAAAGAGAGCGGTCGATAATGGCTACCAGTAGAAACAGGACAGGGGAGCGCGCGCAGCAATCACGTACTTCTCGCCAGAGGTCTTCTGAACACTCACAGACAAAAGGTCGCTTTGGAGCTATTCCAGAGCGTTTTATGCAGCCTAGGCTGGTGCTTCTGGTGTCAACGGCAATTCTAGTTTGCTTTGGCTTGGTAATGATTTACTCTGCATCCTCGATTTCTGCAATGACATCTGAGGATATGGGCTATAACCCCTTTTACTACGTGCAACGCCAGCTTGGCTTTGCTGCGGCAGGAGTTGCGTTAGCGTTTATTGTTTCTCGCATTGATTACCGAGCGGTAGTAAGAAACCTCCAGGTACCTATCTGGATTGTGACCATTGGAATGCTGGCGATTATTTTTACTCCTATTGCGGGCGCCGACGCATATGGTGCAACTCGTTGGATTTCCATTGGACCATTTTCTTTCCAGCCGTCTGAGTTTGCAAAGATTACCATCTTAATATCTGTCTCGTACCTGGCTCAACAGTACTTTATTGATCAGACCATAGATCAGATGGAGTTCTTTAAAAAGTTTGCTATTGCCGCGCTTGTGCCGCTGGTGCTTATCTTGGCTCAGCCAGATAAGGGCTCTACGCTGATTATTGTGGGAACACTTTTGGTCATTGGCTACCTAGCTGATGTTGACCGAAGGGTTTTGGCAACTATTGCTGTTGCTGGCTTTATTGGCTTTGCGTTCTTATCTCTTAAAGATGATTATTCTCGTGCCCGCGTTGTGACCATGCTCAACCCTTGGGCTGATTATTACGGCGCAGGTTATCAGCTTGCACAGGGCTTTTATGCCTTTGGCTCTGGCGGTATTTTTGGTGTTGGCTTTGGTTTTTCTCGCCAGAAATATTCGTATCTGCCTATGGCTCACAATGACTTTATTTTTGCAGTCATTGGAGAAGAGCTGGGCTTTATTGGCGTTTTGGGTCTTTTGGCTGTATTTGGCGCCTTGGTATGGGCAGGCTTTAAGATTGCTCGCTATGCACCAGATTTGACCGGCAGGCTTATTGCTGCAGGTTGTACCTCTATGTTTATCATTCAGGCCTTTGTCAACATCGGTGGTGTTTTGGGCCTTCTGCCTCTTTCTGGTAAGCCTCTTCCGTTTATCTCATACGGCGGCTCAACCATCATGTCCAGTATCTTGATGGTTGGACTTTTGATGTCTGTTTCAAGGCAGTCAAGGCTTCCAGAAACCGAGTACGATAGGCAACGTGCGTCTTGGAGCATAGCCGAAGAGCAAGATACCTTTGATGCTCCAGGTTTTGCTGGTCTTACCATGGTTGATGGTGGGGTAGGAGTAGGCATGCCACTCCCACGTTCTTCTCGCCCTAAGAGCAGCGCACAGAGCTCCGCGCGCCCCTCACGAGGCGTTTTGCGCTCAAGAGATGACGATGCCCCTCAAGGCCGTATTACAACAGACGCTTCCGGTAGGCGCAGAATTGATTTGGGACCTTCTGCATCGGACAGGCTTCGTGGAAATAACACCAGACCTCGTCGATAGCTGATTTCTAGGAGATGGATTGCATGGCAGAACAGAAGAAACTCTCTGTTGCAATTGCTGCAGGCGGAACCGCAGGTCACATTAACCCAGCTCTGGCTCTAGCTGAGGAGCTTCGTGAGCGTGGTCACCAGGTTACGTTTTACGGTCAGCCCAATAAGCTTGAGGGTACGCTGGTGCCTGAGGCGGGTTTTGAGTTGGTGTCTATCCATGTAAATGGCTTTGATCGCAGACGTCCTTGGACGCTCATTAGCGCGGCATACAATCTTGAGCGCGCAAAGTCGCAGCTTCACAAGCGTTTCAAAGAGCAGGGTGCACCTGATGTTGCTATTGGTTTTGGCGCCTATGTTGAGCTGCCTTTGCTTCAGCTTTGCGCAAAGCTCCATATCCCTTATTTGATTCACGAGCAGAACTCGGTAACCGGTCTTGCTAACCGTGTTTCTGTTGGTAAAGCATCTAGGGTGTGTATTGCATTCCCAGAGGCTCGTAAGGCTTTTGAGGGACGCGTTAAAGCTCAAGACACCATTGTGGTCACCGGAAATCCCGTGCGTAAGAGTGTTCTTTCTGCTGATAGAGCTACCTCGAGGCAAGAGCTGGGCATCGCAGACAATCAAACATTGCTGCTTATCTTTGGTGGCAGTCTGGGCGCACGTAGCATCAACGAGACGTTTGCTGCGCTTAAGCAGGAGCTTCTTTCCCGTCCTAACCTGCGCATCATTCAGTCAACAGGTCAGAAGCTCTACGACGAGGTTGTCTCGCTCATGAAGCTTTCTGACCAGGAGGCTGCTCGCTGGGAGGTTAAGCCCTACATTTCCAATATGGGTGCCACCCTTGCTGCGGCTGACCTGGTGGTTTCTCGCTCCGGAGCATCTTCTGTGGCCGAGATTGCAGCGCTTGAGCTCCCCAGCATTTTGGTGCCGTACCCTCTGGCAACAGCAGATCATCAGACTACTAACGCACATCTGTTGTCGGACGCGGGAGCAGCTATTCTGGTGCCAGATAACCAGGTGGGCACCACGACCTTCTCGACAGCTCTCTTTGATTTGGTAGACAACGCAGACCAGCGCAAAAAACTCTCCGAGGCAGCCGCTACACTTGACCAGCGTAGCGCCGCATCTCTTGTGGCTGACGCTGTGGAAAGTGCCGTTTGTGGCGCATAAAACATTCGGTTTTGCGGTAGAGTAAACATGTCTTGGTATGTCCAAGACTCAAACGATAACAATACTTGGAAAGGCTCTCTTATGGCAGATTCCATGGGCGAGAAAACCATCTCGCGTGCACATTTTATTGGAATTGGTGGCGCAGGCATGAGCGGAATTGCGCTTGTTCTGCACGAGCGCGGCTGCACCGTTACCGGCTCCGATCTAAAGAGCTCGCATTATGTTAGAGAGCTTGAAGATGCAGGTATCCAGGTTAGCATCGGCCACACCGCGTCTACCATTGACGCTGTGATGCCTGATGTCATTGTTACCTCTACCGCAATCCCAGAGACAAACCCAGAGGTTATTCGCGCACGTGAGCTTTCCATTCCTATTTGGCCTCGCGCAAAGATGCTCTCGTATCTCTCACGCGGTCGCAAGACCATTGCTGTTGCGGGCACTCATGGCAAGACCACCACATCTTCTATGGTTGCTACCATGCTGGACAAGCTTGGCGCTGATCCATCATTTTTGATTGGCGGTGTTGTTGAGGGTTACGACACCAACGGCAAAAACGGCAACGGCCAGTACTTTGTCTGCGAGGCTGACGAGTCTGACGGTTCGTTTATGTTCCTTAACCCTAACGTGGTGGTAGTCACTAATATTGAGGCAGACCACCTTGACCACTATGGCTCTCTAGAGAATATCGAGAAGACCTTCTGTGAGTTTATGAGCCTACTTGATAAGGAAGAAACCGTTGTTATCAACGGCGATAACCCTCATTACGTTGAGCTTGCTCAGTCAACCGGCAGGCACGTGGTTACCTACGGCTTTGATTCAAGCTGCGATTTTGTTTGCAAGCAGGAGGAGAGAAAAGCTGGTATCGAGAATCCTCTGACCATCAAGACTCCTTCTGGTCAGACCATCTCTGTGGTACTTCCAGCTAACCCAGGCAAGCACAATGTTGCTAACGCAACCGCTGCTATTGCGGTTGCCGATGCACTTGGCTTTGATCTTGTGGATGCTGCTGCGGCGCTGTCACAGTTCAAGGGTGCACGCCGTCGCTTCACACACGTAGGTGACATCAACGGAATTACCGTTGTTGACGATTACGGTCACCATCCAACCGAGATTGCAGCAACCATGTCTGCAGCTCTTCCTCTTGGTTTTAAGCGCGTTGTTGTTGTTTTCCAGCCACATCGCTACAGCAGAACGCAAGATCTGGCAGATTCGTTTGCACATGCATTTGATGGCATTGACGTTTTGCGCGTCATGGATGTCTTCTCAGCAGGTGAGCTGCCTATTCCAGGTGTCTCAGGCAAGACCGTCTCTTCAAAAGTTCAAGCTGCCAATACTGTTCCTGACGTGCGTTATATCCCTTCTCGCCGAGATCTTATCGCAGACCTTCTTGAAACGGTTCATCCAGGAGACCTGTTGATTACTCAGGGTGCAGGTTACGTTACTCAGATTGGTCCAATGTTTATCCGTGCGCTCAATGAACGCCTTCAGAACAACTAGGACTTCTGCTGTGAGCTTGTTTAACGCCTATGTAAGCCTTTCTGGGGCCCTTGATGCAACAATCAAGCAATATGAGCCGCTAAGCCACCATACCTCCTTCAGGATTGGCGGTAAGGCGTCGCTCTTTGCTGCTGTTCACAGTCACGCGGCTCTTGTGCGCGTGCTTGAGGTACTTGCAGCTAATCGAGTTGATTGGGTGCTTCTGGGCAAGGGTTCAAACATCCTTGTCTCCGATGAAGGCTACAACGGTTGCGTTATTGTGCTTGATGATGAGCTCTCCACCATTTCAGTTGGTGAGAATAACCTCATTACTGCAGGTGCTGGTGCGCTTACAGCACGTGTTTGCAACGAGTCTATGAAAGCAGGTCTTTCTGGCCTTGAGATGTGTGCTGGTATCCCTGGAACCATTGGTGGTGCGCTTTCTATGAATGCGGGCACCAGGCATGATTGGATTGGCAAAGCCGTCCGCGATTGTGTGGTACTTAAACCTGGCAAGGGTCTTGTACGCTACGACGCATCTGAGATTGAATGGGGTTATCGCTATACCACCTTTGCTCCAGATGAGATTATTCTTGAGGCAACGTTTGCACTGACACCGTCTAATCGTCCTAAGGTTGCTCTTGGTATGGACACGCTTTTGCAGCGCAGGAGAAACACGCAACCAACAGGACAGTTGTGCTGCGGTTCTGTCTTTAAGAATCCAGGCAGCAGGTCTGCCGGGGCACTTATTGAAGAGTGCGGTCTTAAGGGCGCCACAGAGGGCGGTGCACAGATTTCCGATATCCACGCAAACTTTATTGTGAATACCGGCAACGCCAGCGCTTCAGATGTCATTGCGCTCATGCGCAGGGCACACGATGCCGTGCAAGAAAAGTTTGACATTGATCTTCAGCCAGAGGTTAAACTTCTGGGTTTTGGGGCATAGGGAAGATATGGCAGAAGATACTTCAAAGCAACCAACACGCCGTAAGGGCACAAAGAGGGAGCCTTTATCGTCTGGAACTACTCAGGCAACAGAGGCTACTAAGCCTTCTTTTATGAGCAAGGCTTTTAAGCCTAAGCCAAAGGTTGAGGCTGTGGGTTCTGATGCCAAGCCCTCTACTAAAAAGATTTCTACTAAAAAGCCAAATAACGCTACAAAAACTGCTGCTCAGGCTCGTGCCGAGCGTATTAAACACAGCAGAAAAGTATCGTTTAAGGCAGTTAGAACGTTTCTTATTGTCTTGATGAGTCTGGCCATTCTTGCTGGCATCGCTTTTCTCGTCCTACGCTCTTCCTCAATCTTTGCTATTACCAACATTCAGGTTGAGCCAACGGAGCACGTTACTAACGAGCAAATCCAAAAGCTCATTGCAGTAGAAGAGGGAACAACGCTGCTCAATATGGACGAGTCCCTTATCACTGAAGAACTCCAGAAAGATCCTTGGGTGGCATCCGCAACGTACGAGAGACAGTTCCCTAACACGCTGCGCATTACCATCACAGAGCGCAAGGTCACAGCCATAGTGGCGCTTTCTTCTGGCCCTGTTGCATGGTATTTGGGCGAGAATAACGTCTGGCTTGAGGCAGATCAGCTGAACGTTCCAGAAGGAAAAACTACCGCCACCGTTGCGCTTGAAAAGGCAACCTCAGAAGGTGAGCTGCTTATTACCGATGTTCCTGCAACGGTTTCTCCGGTAGCAGGTACCACGGCAACAGACGCAGAAATTCAAGCGGTTATGCAGTATCAGTCCACCTTCTCGTCAGAGCTTACCTCACAGATTGTGAGCTACTCGGCTAGTAGCGTAGATGCAATTTCTGTCACCCTCACTAATGGCGTACAAGTTGCCCTTGGTTCTCCAACACAGATTGCAGATAAAGAAAAAGTGATTCTGGCAATGCTTAAGCAGTTCCCAGGAGAGCTTACCTACTTGAACGTAAGAACACCTGCAAGCCCAACGTATAGGCGCGTTTCTACCGGAAACGTTCAGTCTGGCTCTGGTGTTTCGTAGGGAAACGCGATACTGCCACGCGCCGTTAGGCTATTTTTTCCTACCGTTTACCAGGTTTCTTCACAATTTCTACATATTATTTGACTTGCAAGGGTGAGTTGTGCAAATATACCCCGCTTTGCATGAAGCGTAAGCCTTAACTTGAGGTTTAGGGTTTTATACAGCGGTTCTGCGAGCGCATAAACGTAGCCTAAGCGCAGTCGCGCTCCGGGACAAACGGGCACAAGCGTGCCTCAAGGAGGAAGACATGATTAAGGACACCGATACCCTTAACAACTATCTTGCTGTTATCAAGGTTGTTGGCGTTGGTGGCGGCGGAACTAACGCTGTCAACCGCATGATTGAAGAAGGCATCCGTGGCGTTGAGTTCGTTGCTGTAAACACCGATGCACAGGCACTTGCAATCTCCGATGCTGACATTAAGGTTCACATCGGTACTGACATCACCAAGGGTCTTGGTGCTGGCGCTAACCCTGAGGTTGGTAAAGAGGCAGCAGAGGATAGCCGCGATGAGATCAAGGCAGCACTTGCTGGCGCTGATATGGTCTTCATCACTGCTGGCGAGGGTGGCGGTACTGGTACCGGCGCTGCTCCAGTTGTTGCTGATATTGCAAAGAATGACGTTGGCGCACTGACCGTTGGCGTTGTTACCAAGCCATTCTCCTTCGAGGGTCGTCGTCGTTATGGTTCCGCAGCTGACGGAATCAAGACTCTTTCCGAGAACGTTGATACGCTCATCGTTATTCCAAACGATCGTCTGCTTGATCTTTCTGAGAAGAAGACCACCATGCTTGAGGCATTCCGCATGGCTGACGACGTTCTATGCCAGGGCACCCAGGGTATTACCGACCTCATCACTGTTCCTGGTCTGATCAACCTCGACTTTGCAGACGTCTGCACCATCATGAAGGGCGCAGGTAGCGCAATGATGGGTATTGGTATTGCTGCTGGTGATAACCGCGCTGCTGATGCTGCAACTGAGGCAATCTCTAGCCGCCTGCTTGAGAGCTCTATTGAGGGCGCAACCCGCGTTCTTCTCTCTATTGCTGGCAACAAAGACCTTGGTATTCAGGAGATTAACGAGGCAGCTGACCTGGTTGCTAAGAACGTTGACCCTGACGCAAACATCATCTTTGGTACTGTTGTTGATGAGTCCCTGGGCGATCAGGTTCGCGTAACTGTTATCGCAACTGGTTTCAATGACTCTAACGTTCAGCAGCAGCTTCCAACTCTGAATACTCAGAGCGTCAGTCGTCCAAGCCGTCCTGCTCAGCCACAGCCAACTCGTCCTGTGACTGCTCAGCCACAGCCTGCTCGCACCAATAACTCTTCTAATGAGAAAGAGTTTGATATTCCAGACTTCCTTAAGCGTAGCCGCATCTAAACATGTGCGCGCTGAATAGACAGTGCTTACACGGCGTGACCCTGCTCATGGATCCTGAGGTTCCATGCGGGGTCACGCTCGCATTTACCGAGCGTACAGGTGGTTTTTCAGAAGGGGAGTTTAGCTCCCTCAATCTGGGCAGCAGATGCGGAGATAATCTGCAACAGGTGCAAAAGAATCGCCAGCTAGTTTTAGAGGCTCTTGGAGCTGGCGAGTTTTTCTCGCGACTCCTTATTCCTCACCAGGTACATGGAAGCAACGTTGTCTGCCTGACTTCTGATACACCAGAGGCTTTTGAGCAGGCTAAAACTGAGGCAGAGGCTGGCGCAGACGCTATCGTATGCACGGTTCAAAATACGCCTGTGATGTTGGCGTTTGCCGATTGTGTGCCGGTAATTCTTGTGGCTCCCGGTGGATTTGCGGTAGCGCATTCTGGCTGGAAAGGCACAATTGCCCGCATTTCTGCGCGCGCAACCGAGGCGCTTTGCCAGGCAACTGGCTCCACACCCTCCGAGGTCAAGGCCTATATTGGACCGCATATTGGCAGCGCTGATTACGAGGTCTCACCTGAGCTCATTCAGATGTTCTCACAAGAGTTTGGTCCAGGCGTTGTAGACCGTGCATCTGGCGAGAGGTACTTAGATCTTGGATATGCTGTCAGAGTTGCACTGGTAGATGCTGGCGTACGAGAGTCTGCTATTGAAGAGGTTACTGACTCGACAGCCTCTACAACTGAGAGGTTCTTCTCGTACCGTGCAGAGCATGGTAAGTGCGGAAGACACGCGGCTGTTGCTTACATGGCTGCAAAGTAGGGTAGAAGACGTTTAGCGCTATCGGAGAAAACGTTTAGCACTACAGAGAAGCGTTTAGGTCTACAGAGAAGCGTTTATCGTTACGTAAGATATTGATGTATTCACCGCAAGAGATGATGGCTATGACGTACGATTCAGACGAATATCTTGAGTTTATAAAGGCTCGTAGAGCTCAGATTGAGTCGCTTGTAGCGGATGCTGCAGAAAAGTCCGGCAGAAGTGCCTCCGAGATTGAAATTGTGGCCGTCTCCAAAACGGTTCCTGTTGAAGCTGTTCTCGCAGCTTACAAGGCGGGCTATAGAGTTTTTGGCGAGAATCGCCCACAAGAACTGACACACAAACTGACATGTTTATCTGAAACTCCTTTTGCGTCTGAAATAGCGTTTGACATGATTGGTAATCTTCAGAAGAACAAGATTAACCAGGTGGTTGGCAAGGTTCGCTACATTCATTCAATTTCTTCTGAGCACCTTGCAGAGGCGGTTTCAAAACGTGCAGAAGCAAAGGACTCTCAGGAGTCTGTACTACTTGAGGTAAACGTCTCCGCTGAAGCCTCAAAATCGGGTTTCTCGCCAGAAGAAGTGTCAGAGTCTATTCAAAAGATTGTTGAGCTTCCTCATATTTCTGTTGTAGGCCTGATGACTATGGCGCCAAAGGATGATCCAGAGCGCGCTAAGAGGACGTTTGCAGAACTCAGAGAATTGCGTGACAAGCTGAGTGAGCAAGTTGGTTTGAAGTTAGATGTTCTTTCTTGTGGCATGAGTGATGACTTTACGTATGCCATTGAGGAAGGTTCTACTACTATTCGCCTGGGTCGAGTATTGTTTGATCCAGCCTATACGTTGAGTGGGCACTAAAATAGTTGCAAGTTTTTGATACAGTAGTAAGAAGTTACGTGCGTTACAGAAAGGCACAATGATGAGCATTCTTGATACGCTAAGAGCAAAGCTTCGTGGTGGTCAGGACGATGAGTACTACGACGATGAGTATTACGGCGACGAAGGTTACGATGAGGTAGACGAAGCTTCTCCTCGTTCTTACGATGACCGCGCACAGCAGGGTTCTTCTAATAGGCTACTGGGCAATCCATCCAGACCAGAGGCAGAAAGCGTTTCTGTTTACACGCGCTCTGGAAAGCCAATTAGCACCAATCCAGCTGCTTCTTATAATCCTCAGCAGGATATGCGCTCCCGTGCTTCTGCGTATGCATCTCGTCAGGAGCCCTCTGGATACACTCCTTCTTACGAGCACACCGTAAGCCCAAATCTGCCAACTCCTGGCGATATTGGTCTTCGTCCTGTAAGCCGTACAAGTTATTCTGGACAGCTGCCACCATATGTTCTTCGTCCTGTTTCTTATGACGATGTTCAGTCGGTAGTTCGCCGTGTTCGTACTGGTCAGCCTGTTGTTCTTATCTTTAAGAACACCAACATTGAGGTTGCAAAGAGAATTTTGGACTTCAGCTTTGGTCTTTCTTATGGCCTTGATGGCGCTGTTGAAGAAGTTGCTGACCGCGTTTTTGTTGTACTTCCTCATGGCGTCTCTTTGACGCAGGCTGATCTTGATAAGCTTGCTGATGAGGGAGAGATTACCAGGTAACTGGAGGTTTTTGTGTTCTCGTATTATGTTTTAAACGCACTCTATACCTTGTTTAGGATTTACAGCGTCTGCATTGTGGTATGGTGCCTGTCCTCTTGGATTACCGTCTCAAATGATTCGGTTAGAAACATTCTTAAGGCTATTGGCAAAATTGTTGAGCCATATCTCAATGTGTTTAGGAAGGTGATTCCTCCAATTTCTGGCGTCGATCTCTCGCCGATTGTTGCACTTTTTGTGCTTAATCTTGTGGAACGTTTTGCCATTTCGACGCTGGGCCTTATACTAATATAGGAAACTAGTTTGTCTTTAATTACAAACTGAGTAGTTATGATGTGTGGTACGTCTACTCGCAGACTGAAAGGGAACAAAGATGGCAATCACACCAGCAGACATCGAGCAGCAGACATTCTCTCCTGCTGAGACCGGCTACAATCCAGAGGAAGTTGACGCATTTCTTGAGCAGCTCTCTTCTGAGGTTGATGCAATGCTTCAAAAGATCGCTGACCTTAAGGGCCGTCTGACCAGCACTGAGCAGCAGCTCGCTGCAGCACAGGCTCAGGTTGCAAACCTTGAGGAGAACGCAAGCGTTCCTTCTGTTGAGGAGACAAACGCAGCTGCTATCGCTGCATCCGAGCACCAGATTTCTCAGGTCCTCATTGTTGCTCAGCAGAGCGCAGATAAGCTTGTTGCAGACGCTCGTGCAAACGCTGAGCGCATCCGCAATGAGGCAGACCAGAAGGCTCGTGAGGTTATCCGTCAGGCTCTTGCAGAGAAGCAGACTGAGCTTGATGAGATTGATCGCCTCAAGCAGTCCCGTGAGGACTTCCGCGCTGAGTACCGTAAGCTCCTCCAGCACTTCCTGGATGATGCAGACTCTGTCTTCCCAGAGACTGTTCTTACCAACAACGCTCCAACTGGTTCCCAGAATGTTGCACAGCCTGCAGCACAGCAGACTCAGGTTTCTGCACCTGCACCTGCAGCTGGTGACTTCAACGATCTTGACTAAGTCTTAGTCATTTCATTTGAACTGATAAGCGTCCAGCTTTGCTGGGCGCTTTTTTGTTATAAGTCGTCTTAAGCAGTAACCTTATAACCCAGAGGTAAGCTCATGGTTAAACGCCTGCTTTTGTTCTACATAATGCACATCCTTTCTGTTTTCTCGCCCCTGATAGCGAGCAGGTACGCCTTGGCTACGCGCAGTCTCTGCATTTGTACTTGCAGTGAGTTCAGGGAGCCCCTGCCATACGCGTTTTGGCATCCAATGGGCGCGCAAGTCATATCCTCTTTCTGCAGGTCCACGACCTTCTAGACCAACTCCCTCATAGAAGCGTCTCCACATGGCTTGTACGTATTTCTCATCAGTTGCAAGGTCTGTTCTAGAGAGCAGCTCTTCTAAAGAAGTGTCATCAAGCTGAATGGTTCCAAAGGTCTTCATTTCTGGGGCATAAAAACTGACTATATGGTGAGATGGATCAACAATAAAAAACCGTTCCGCACTCATCCGTTTGACAAAGTAATTGCAGGTTAGTGGTACTACGTTTGCATTAGGCTGAAACACAGACATGAAAGAGCCGTCTGACATACGAGAAAATCGAACAAATTGACGCGTGTGCTCTCGCTCAGTTTCTACTTGCCTGGCCAATGCGTTAAATTCTGCTACGGTTGGGTCAGCAATATCTTCAAGCGCTCCTATGCCATAGGAGAATGCAAGACGGATGTACCTATGTACAATCTCTGGCATAGCATGAGCATCAGAAGCACATGCGAGAACAATGCGACGTGTTATCTCTCTTGTTCCCACCTTCTTCTCTAGGCCTGTAAGAACTCGTCTAGCTAAGGCAACTACTGAGTCATCAGAGGGGTCTGGTCCACAGAGAACATGCTCCCCAAGACTAGGCTGACAAAAGCTTTCTCTAACAAGACGTACGTGTGCTGGGTTAGCATGCGAGAGATAGGTAAGCCCTACAGCCCCTACAACGCCTTCTAAGCTTGGATTGCAGGAGATAACAACCTTCTGAGGCTTGGAGAGTCTTGTAAGCCTCTGAACAAGCGAGACAAGCTCTACGCTCTGATCAGAAGAGCCTGAGTTGAGAGGACTCAATACGACGTCTTGTTTTGTTGTACGAACTTGCTTTGGCATCAGCAATTACCCTCTGTTTAATCAATTCTTGGTCAAGTGGAGCTGAGGCATCTCTTACGCCACAGCAGGTGAGAAAATGGTGTGATCGTTTGAGCTGTATTCCCAGCCGTTTAAGATCATCAAAGGTGAGACGAGACCGCCTTCTTGCGGCAATAATTCTTCGTGCACCGGTAGGGCCAATACCGGGCACTCGTAAAAGTATTTCTAGCGGTGCATCCATAATCTCTACAGGAAATTGATTAAGATGTGCCAGCGCCCACCCAAGCTTTGGATCAATTTCTAAATCAAGCCAAGGTGCTTCTGGAGAGACCAGTTCATCAGGAGAAAACGCATAGTAGCGCATAAGCCAATCAGCCTGGTAAAGCCGGTGCTCCCTGCGAAGGGGAACGGGAGTATCCAACTCAGGAAGACGGTTGTCTTCTATAACAGGAATATAGGCAGAAAAGAATACTCGTTTTAACTCAAATTGTTGATAAAGCGCTTGCGATAAGTGCAATATTTGATTATCCGATTCTGGAGAAGCTCCAATGATAATTTGAGTTGATTGCCCAGCGGGCGAGAAGGACCTCTTGCCCGAAGACACCCTTGATGAACGCATAAACGTGTTCTTTAAACAGTTGGAACGTAGGGCTAAACCTTCTTTTATGATTTTTTTCTGACTGGGAATAATAATGCCCTTGGACTTACCAGCAGGTTTCACAATGCCCTTTGATGCATTTTTAGACTCAAGTAATTGACGCTCTTCAGAGACGCGTAGGCGGTGAATGAAAGACATGGGTTTAGTAACTGTTTCGGCATTTTTGTGAGAGCAAAGTTTAGTAAGTGAGGTTGAGCTAGGTAATTCCAAGTTGACGGAGAGCCTATCTGCCAACCGACCAATAGCGTCAATAAGATCTTGATCTGTTCCAGGAATTACTTTTGCATGAACATAGCCATTGAACAGCAGCTCATTCCTAAGGTAGGAGAGGCATTCAATCATGAGTTCTGTGGTGTGGTCTGGCGACCCTATAACACCTGAGGAAAGAAAGAGCCCCTCTATGTAATTTCTTTTATAGAAATCTACGGTAAGCTCTGCTAATTCTTGTGGTGTAAAGGTGGCCCGCTTGGTCTGTGCGGATGACCTATTGACGCAGTAAGCACAGTCATAGCAACAGGCATTAGAAAGCAAAACTTTTAACAGCGTAATGCAGCGACCGTCAGGGGTAAATGAGTGGCAACAGCCTGCAGCTGAGGCCATTCCAACCTTTCCTGCCTGCGGATTTCTGTCTACACCAGAAGAAGTGCACGCCGCGTCAAATTTGGCTGCATCTGCAAGTATGGTGAGTTTATCAAGAGTATCCATGGCAGCAACTTTCTACTTGAAAATAGAACGTCTGTTCGTATACTTAGACTATCACGAATGGGGAAGAAGTAAAGAAAAATCTAGAACAAATGTTTGCCATTTTAAAACTGCAGGAAGGATGTGAATGACGTGTGAAGGATGTATACTTTTCCCATCAGCAACTGCGGAAGGAATGGCTATGAGCACAGAGAAAAGAAGCTCTTCACCATGCCTTTCTCGCCCTGTAGATTTGCAGGTTCCCACATATGCCTTGCGTGCAGTAGAAGTTCTTGAAGATGCCGGATTTGAGGCGTGGGTTGTAGGCGGCTGGGTACGAGACGCGCTACGTGGTTCATTTGCTCATGATATAGACATCACAACATCTGCAACGTGGCAGCAGAGTAAAGCAGCTTTTGTGGCTGCAGGTATTCCTGTGCATGAGACAGGTATTGCGTATGGAACTGTTACTGCTGTTGTCGAGAAGCACCCTATTGAGGTCACAACGTATCGCTGCGACGGAGAATATCTTGATGGTCGTCGTCCTGATTCTGTACAGTTTGTCTCTCGTATAGAGGAAGATCTTGCTCGTAGAGACTTCACTATTAATGCTATGGCATATCACCCAAAGAGGGGATTGCTCGATCTTTATGGCGGTCAAGAAGATTTATCTGCATGCGTGATTCGTGCTGTTGGAGAGCCAAGCGTTCGATTTGCTGAAGATGCACTGCGCATGCTACGTGCTTTGCGGTTTGCATGCAGGCTCTCGTTTTCAATTGAGGAGAAGACACATAAGGCGCTCACTGAGTGTGCGCCGCTACTCTCTCAGGTTGCATCTGAGCGTATTGGCTCGGAAGTAGCTCAAATTGTTGAGGCAGGCCATAGCGCTCATGCTATCAAGCTGGGTTTTCCTGTTCTAGCGGTAGCAATTCCAGAGCTTTTGCCACTGCAAAATTTTGACCAGAGAAGCCCCTATCATGCTTATGACGTGCTTGAACATACTGCTCGGGTATGCTCTGCAACAGAGGCATTTACAGCAGGTTGTGCTACTCCGGCTCTTAGGTGGGCGGCACTTTTGCACGATATTGCAAAGCCAGAAATGTTTAGCGTTGACGCAGATGGAAGAGGCCATTTTTACGGTCACCCAGAAAAAGGCGCGGTTGTAGCAAAGGCTCTGTTTAAGCGCTTGGCTTTATCACAGCATTTGAGTAATGAAGTCTGTGCTCTTGTGGCGTTGCATGACTACGATGTGGACGTTACAACCTCGTCACTCAGGCATATGATTGCCCTGTTAGCCGAGGCAAGCAAATCGGATGGCATTGCCCTTGCGTATGATCTTTTGACATTAAAGCAGGCAGATGCTCTGGCAAAGGCAAATCCTTATCGTAGCTATGCGGTAACGCTTGAGGCTATGAGAGAGCTCCTCTTACATGAGGCAAAATGGGGAATTGCTCAGCGTCCACAAGAGCTGTGCGTTTCGGGTGCAGAAATTATGGAAGCACGTTCGCTTCAGCCAGGACCTACTGTGGGCGTGTATCAACGTAAGCTCTTTGAGCTTTATTTAGCAGGTCAAGTGGAGAATAGAAAAGAAGATCTTCTCGCCATTCTTGCTCAGGGTAATTGGTAAAAATAATAAAGAGTGCCAGATTTAATCAATAAAAAAGTAAGGCCTTTGTATTTTTATAGGTTCGGTAAAACGGTATAGTAGGCATAAAAAATTATCAGAGAGGCGTCATTTTATATGACGTATAGTGTCTTATGGGGGAGTTCATGGGCGAGAAGCGCGATTATATTACGTTAGAAGTCATACATCACAATGCTTATGAACAGCAGCCTACAGAAGAACCCGAGACTCCAGCTCCTTCTATTTCTCATATTCGTGCTGAAGCTCGTACTAAGAAAAGTGCAGCTACACGTAAGCGTATTATGCACGAGACAACCAAGCTTATGCTTGCTCGTGGAAATACCAATTTCAAAATGAGTGAGATTTCTGATAGAGCTCGTCTTTCAAAAGGTGCACTGTATTACTACTTTTCTGATAGAGAGGCCCTTTTGCAGGCAATCTTTGACGAGAGCGTTGATGAGTTAGCAAAAGATATTGCACGCACTATTGGCAATAAACCTGCTTCCAAAGAGACCCTTCATGCAATCATCTCTCAACTTGCCGCTCATATTTTGCCTGACTCACCTTTGGTTTTGGCTTTAATTAACAAGCTTGCAAGCTCTGAGCAGGCGCTTATTACCAATATTGAAGGACCACTTTCTCGCGTGGTTGTTCTTCTTGCTAATCAGCTTGAGATGGGAAAATTGCAAGGCTTTATTCGTCAGGGTGTTGATTCAAGACTTGCTGCCTGTTCTATTACGGGGGCATTGGTTCTCTCGGCTATTGGTCTGATGGGAGAGCGTCACGGTGCGGAGGGTTCTGATGAGCTTGCACAGAATCTGCTAGATATGACACTTGCGGGCATTGGAATAGATGAGTAATCATACGTATTTTTGCATAATTCCAGGTTAACTATGCTATTTAAAGAGCGCCCTTGTGGTGCTCTTTTTTCAAATTTTCTTGACTGATCCTGCTCAAAAGTGTCTTTGGTGGGTATAGTAAGAGTAGTTGCGCGTAGAAGAACGCAAACATTCTGCATAAGCAGAGAAGCCATGCGTGAAAGGACAGTTCATGGCACACAAAAACTATCTGTTTACCTCGGAAAGTGTTACTGAGGGACACCCAGACAAGGTTTGTGATCAGATTTCTGACGCAATTCTTGATGCAATCCTGGCAAAAGAGGCGGAGCTTGAAGAGCGTGGATACGTTTCTCCAAGTGGTGTTCCAGCTTGCTTGGATAACGTTCGTTGTGCATGTGAGACCTTTGCTACTACAGGAACTATTGTGGTAGCTGGAGAGATTCGCACTCAATCCTACGTTGATGTCCAGGAGATTGTTCGTAACACCCTCAGAAATATTGGCTACGACCGCGCTAAATATGGTTTTGACTGCGAGACCTGCGGCGTTTTAAGCCTCATTCACGAGCAGAGTCCAGATATTGCCCAAGGCGTTGACCAGTCCTATGACACGCAGGCAGGACGTACTACCGATCCACTTGATCTTATCGGCGCAGGCGATCAGGGCATGATGTTTGGCTTTGCTTCTGATGAGACCGATGTTCTTATGCCAATGCCAGCTTATCTGTCTCAGCGTCTGGCTCAGCGTCTTTCAGAGGTACGTAAGTCTGGCGAGGTTGAGTACTTGCGTCCAGATGGTAAGACACAGGTTACCGTTCGCTATGAGGACGAGAAGCCCGTTGAGGTCACAGCTATTGTTGTTTCCACGCAGCATGCTCCAGAGATTGAGGACATGTCCGTCATCAAACAGGACATGATCGACCACGTTATTGCACCTGTTATGGGTGAGGTCAACATTACTTGGGATAACGCAGACATTTACGTTAATCCAACTGGTCGCTTTGTTGTTGGTGGACCTATGGGAGACACAGGACTTACCGGTCGAAAGATTATTGTTGATACCTATGGCGGTATGGGACGTCATGGTGGCGGCGCTTTCTCCGGAAAGGATTGCACCAAGGTAGACCGCTCAGCAGCATATGCAGCTCGCTGGGTTGCCAAAAACGTCGTAGCAGCTGGTCTTGCCAAGAAGTGTGAAGTTCAGCTTGCCTATGCCATTGGTGTTTCTCATCCACTGTCTATCATGGTTGATACTTTTGGCACTGGTATTGTTGACGATGCTGTTATTGAACAGGCTATCGAGAAGGTCTTTGATCTTCGTCCTGGTGCCATTATCAGAGATCTTAAGCTGCGCCGTCCTATCTTCTCTAAGACAGCAGCATACGGACACTTTGGCCGCAAAGACCCAGACTTCACATGGGAAGCAACTGATCGTGTTCAGGAGCTTAAGGACGCAGTTTCTGCAATTCAGGCATAACGTTCTTATAAAGTAATCTTGTACAACCTCATAGAACCTTCTTCCAGCACCACCTCAAAACCTGGGGTGGTGTCTGTTATTTGCGTGATACCTCTGAAGGTTCCAGGTTTGTAGGTACTGGTAACAGCGTTGGAGTAATCAACAACGTTGTTAAGAATAAGGACGTATTGTACGTTAAGGTCGCGTACCGTCTGAAGTACCTCAGGATCGCTTGCAATGCGATTAAGACGTTTACGAAGAATTGCACTTGCAGGACGTTCTGAAGCGTCATAGCCGTTAGGGAAGCGCCAGAGCACATGTAAGTCGTTAGTGCCATACGCCCAGAGACTGCCATCTTGAGGTAGGTTTGCAATAACAGCACCTGCAGGAACGGTAAGCTCCACGCGACGTAAAAACTCCAATTCTTCCGATGTCAAAATGTAGTGATCACCATAGGCCTTCTCGGAAGCCTGTTTAAAGGCAGTAGCGGCAGGAATTGGCTCTTCCGATTTAAGGTTTGGCATAGGAACTACATAGTTGAGTACAACTACACATGCAATGACCGCTCCCACAATCAGAGGTTTAGCCCAAACAGTACAAAAAACGCAGGTCTGAGCTTTAGTTTGAGCCTGAGCCTGAGCCTGAGTAGCTTTTTCTCGCCAGGAAGCAAATGTTTCCAGTGCAGCTTCGGCAAGAGTTGCTAAGCCAAGCGCTGCCAGCGGAATTGCCATAATGACGCAGCTGGCGGCAATGCGGAACGGATCGGTATACCAAAATCCCGAGAGATATCCCTTTAAGGGAACATCAAACGTAATAATAAAAATGCAGAGAATGGACAGGTAGACAAAGGCAGATACCATCCAGCGAGCTTGCTTATGCTTGAATGTCCAAACAGCGCCCACAAGCACGCAGATTGAAAGTACTGGCTGCGGAGAAACAAGCTCTCCACCTGCGTAGGACTGTCCAATAAAGTCCATACCAAGGGCGTGCAAAATAGCATCTTGCAAGCTTGAGTAGGCGCTCCACCAGAAGTTGAGAGCCACGCCTCGTACAATCAAAACGTAGTAGAAAACAGACCAAATAACCAGCGCAAAGATAAAGAATGCATATGCGAGCGTGACTGGCTTAATTCTTTTTCCAAAGAGAACAACTCGGCGTTTTGACTCTCCAATGCGTGCAAAACTCCAAGGCAGAAGAACAACAATTGACGAGAAAATCGTGGAAGGGTGCAAGATAAAGAGGGTAATGCAGCCAAGAATAAAAATGGCAATAAGCCAGATAAGATCGTGTTTTGGAGTCTGTGAGCGAGTCATCTGCATAAAAACCCACCAAATAGAAGGCATTACACAGAAGGCCACAGTGTTAGGGAAAATTGGTCCGTAGATTAAAAGCGACCAAGGGAAAACAAAAAATGCTAGGCACACAAAAGCGCCGCTTACAAGCGCAATGCGATGCTTAGGAAGAACTTTTGCAATAACCGAGCAGATTGAGAGTGGAAAGACAATCGCAGCACTTACAAAATTGAGCGCATTACCGGCAATAGGAACGGTTGTAGAAACAAGTTGTGTTGTTAAAGCAACAATGATGTTCCAGCCAGAAGGATAAAATCCTGAAGTACCCGGCTCCCAAGGGGTAATTGAAGCTTCTACGGTGCTGTAGAAGTCATAGTGAATGGATGAGTATTTTTGAGACTCAATCATTGCTTGTGTGACATCTAAGTGATGCACAATATCCCAACCCTGAACAAAAGAGCTGGCAGAGGGCAGGGTAGGTAAGAAAAGAAGCCCTACGGTAAGAAGACCAACTGCAACGTACAGAAGAGGCATCCAGAAAGGGAGTTCTTCACAGATAAATGACGGCGTATGGCAAGTTAATTGCTTGCTAGTGCGTTTTACTTTGGGTTTAACGGGTTTCTCGTCCCTGTGGTCTTCTTTGTATTTTGGGGCAACATAAAAAACATAGCCGTTGAACAGGATTGCAACAAGCAAAGGGACAAGAACCATCACAGCCAAGGGAACAGGGATGTTCAGTGCGCTAAAGATTTCTCCTTCAATAAAGTAGAGTGCGCAGCTTACTAAAGGAGCAGTAACAAGAGCCCAAGGCTTAGGCATACCGGAGGCGTGTAGCAAAATGACGCCTGGTACATAGAGCAGGGCAACAATTACAACTGCACTTTGGAAGAACTCAAGCCACATCCTGATCCAATCAAGGTGTTAGTAAAAATTCTTATACTTCTTGGCCACACAATTGGGCACGGCGGAAATTTCAAACAGACTGGTCTATTTTACGATAGAAGCAAAAGTGGTGTTGAGATAAACAAAAAGGACTTCCGAAGAAGTCCTTGAACATTTGGTAGCCCGTACCAGATTCGAACTGGTGATCTCCGCCTTGAGAGGGCGGCGTCCTGAACCGCTAGACGAACGGGCCATGTATGACTGGGAGGACATGGCTGGGATAGAGAGAGTCGAACTCCCGTTGACGGAACCAGAATCCGCTGTCCTACCACTAGACGATATCCCAAGATGTCATCCGTGCGCATCAGCGCGAGAAATAACTATAAAGGAGACTCGTCAGAGATGCAAGCAATAATTTCAAGAAATTCTGTTTGCAGCAAAAAATATTATACAAAACGCATTTCTAAGCGCAAGGAACGTCTCTATTATTTGCGCTAAGCATGCGTTCTGCATCGATAAGTGCCTGGTCAAGAGGGGCGCAACCGGTGCAACTTGCACAAGCAGTAGGAGCGCTTGGAGTGGCAGCAAGACCGCCTTTAGCTGTTTCTCTGAGAGAAACGGGGAGTGCGGCGCCAACTTCTGCCATAGCGTGAGCAACCTCATCAAACGGAATAGGGTTTCCAACACCGGCTAAAGCAAGCTGAGAAGAGCTTACGGCAGCAGCTACACCAATAGCGTTTCTATCCTGGCAAGGGTACTCAACCAGTCCTCTGACAGGGTCACAGACCAGTCCCAGAAGGTTAGAGATAGCAATAGAAGCTGCGTCCAAGCACTGCCGAGGAGTGCCACCTAGAAGCTCGGTCAGAGCGGATGCGCTCATGGCAGCAGCGGAGCCGACCTCTGCCTGACAGCCACCCTCAGCACCCGAAACACTCGCGTTGGTGGTTAGGATAGCTCCAATAGCACTTGCATTCCAAAGCGCAGAGATAACCTGCTCGTCGGTAGCACCAATCTCTTCTGCTACCGAGATAAGCGATCCTGGTACAACGCCGGACGCGCCTGCAGTAGGGGCTGCAACAATAACGCCCATGGTAGCTGAGCGCTCAAGAACGGCCATAGCGTAAGCAACAGCTCGTGTCTGCGTGGTGCCCATGAGCGCACTTGAGATTGCTGCTGGGGTATTTGCGACGGTCTTAGCTTGGCCGTTGAGCAGACCACCAATGGACTGACGAGGCGTCTTGATAGTGTCGTGAACCTCATCGCGCATGATTTCTAGAACGTGAGCCATCTCGGCGTCTACGTCTGCGTCTGGTC